>NZ_JALAAC010000011.1:0-124963 GCF_037546855.1 Vibrio sp. 1-Bac 57
ATCAAATCGCTGTATCACACTGTTACCTGCAAAGGCTTCATCAATTTTAACTCGCTCAGGGGCTTTTAAATCAAGGTAGGATTGTATTGCATCTACCGTAACGCCAGTAATCGCAGCAACTTGTGCAGGGCTTAACCCCATCCAAGCCGCAAGGGTTAACTGGGTGTGTCGCCAGCGGTTATTTTTAAAAGTAAGGGGGGTATGCGCAATACGGTCACTTTTTACATTTAATTTTTTATTGAACAAGTAAGTGATATTCCGTGCAAAGCTGTCAGCAGATAGATGAAAAGACTCTGATGTATCGCTTACTGATTGAAAAAGACTCTCTTTTGTATCAAATTTTGCCGAGAATAAGCTCTGGTCTGGAAACAAAGGGAGTCGCTGCATCAACTCTTTTATCTCGCTCTCAGACAGTGTAATGTCGTGCTGACTTAATGAAGCACAAAGAAAGCTTTCATAAACTTGGTAATATTGAAGTAATAGCTTAGACAGGTCGGGCTCTAAGCGATGCGAACGCGATTCAGCATTAGTTCTAAACGTGCCTTCTTTGCCTTTAAAGGTTCGTAAATGTAATTGCTCTACATCAGAAAAGTGATGCTGTGTTAGAGGTTGCCACTCTCGGTTGCTTTCTTTGTGCGACTTAAACGCTTGACCGACACGCAAGAGGTCGCACCATTTTATTTGAACCAGTTGCGAAGGTCTTCTTGTAATTGCGACCATCAACTGAGAACCCAACACATTTCTAAAGCGAGTAAAAGGTTTTGTCGTAACAAACTCCTTATCAAGTGCATTGAGTGTTTCAATTCTTAGTGCTTCAAGGAGGTTGTCACGCTCAATTTCACTGTAAGCACCAGTCGTCTCATCAAGGATACCCTTCAAGGCACTTTTTGTGCCTAAATTATCATCTTTAATGATGTTATATAACGGTGTTAATAGGTGGCTATTGTACTCATGACTTCGTTTGCAGAGTACGAATAGTGCGTCTCTTACCCCCTTTTTATAGACTGTGAGTGTTAACCACCATGCCTCGAAAGTTGCTGGCTCTAAGTAATCGCAAATGGTTTTTAATATGCTGATATGGCTATTTATAGTTTTATAAGCATAGTGTTTAGTTGCGTGAGCGATAGCCAGTCGTAAGTCAAGAAACACATCCTGTTCCAATTCATTCATCCACTCAAGATAAAGTGTTTTCTTATAACCTAGCGACCACTCATCAGAAAAAACATCAAACTCGTAACCCTCTTCCCTTGATTGAAAGGTTCTTTTTCCTGCGTAGCTGCTTTTTAAGTTTTTAAGTTCAGTATTGTTCATTAGCGACCTCTCAATACAGGTACAGATTGACTTTGGTTCTTCGATGATATTTCAGCAACCGTCACCGCTAATTGGAATTCGTTGTAGACTGATGCCATTTTTGAATCCTCCACCCAACCCATTGCGTATTTACGAAGGTCTTCAATTTTATCAGGTGAGAATCCCATCTCTCTTGCTTTATCTTCAAAGAGTTCGTTCCATTTATGTCGAAGTAAATGTGGATGTAGATTTATCCCGACAGAATCTCCAAATATTTTAACGACCTTATGCATTGCGTTGTAAGACATTGGCTGGCCACTAGTTTTTCCTTTCTCTGAAACAAAGATAAAATCATGTTCATGGGTGTTTGGTGTGCTTTGGCGTATTGTTTCGATATAAAGTTTGATTAGCTTCATTAAATTACTAGAAACAGATACCGATAGCGCTTTTGTTTTATTTGCAGCAGGTAAGCGCCTAGTGTCCGTTGGGTCATTAGGTGTGCGGGTTAGTAAGAATCGAGGGTTGTCCCAATCATCGACTAAATCACTCACTTTCAACTTCAAAACAGCCCCGACACGAACCCCTGTATCAATCAATATTTGGGTAATAATTTGATTTCTCAGTTTGCTGGACTTAAAGGGGTTGTCAGGCGAAGACTCTTGAATAACATCCAGTAATTTTAAGAATTTATCCGATGCTATCGCTGATTCAAAAGCATCTTTAGTGATGGTGTTGTCTTTTCGTGAGCTTGATATTGCTGCGCTTATATAGAGATTAAATTTATTAAATTTATTATCCGTGTTGATTTGCAGCTTAGTCTCAGCTTTATCGTAATGACGGCATACATATAAGAACTCAATGTAGGCTTTAAGTCGAATTAGACGCTGACGAAAAGTGTGCGCTGACACTTCTGGCTGGCTGTTTGATGTTGCATGTATGGCATCCCTAATTCGCTTATCTGTAAGACTGACTACTGCATTGTTTTCGTTGTCATCTTCTGTGTCTGCATAGAATTTGCAAGTGCGAATGTAACTGTCAATTTCCTCAATAGATAAAAATATGCCACTCGCAACTCGTTCAACAAGGTCAATACCCTGTACCATGAAAAAACAATATAGGAATTTGCACTCATAGGCATATTTCTTTCGAGTATAGAAAGATGGCGATTGCTTTGATTTCGCTTTAGAGAGCGGTGAATTATGATTGCCATTAAGGTAAGCGTTGAGGTACAAGCAGCAAGGAAGGCAACCATCTTCAGCAACTACTGGAAAAGAATAGCCATTCATATCCTTGTATATTTTAACTTGTATATTACTACTCAAATTGATCATTACAAAATCATTTTCTAATTATACATAAACATACTATAGTGGGGTTCTTGGTTTTGTAAAGGTAAAAAAAAGACTCAATTAAGAGTCTTATGTATTTTTGGTTTATTTGCTTCTAAATGTTCTTTACGTTTTTTTTAGTGGAGAGTATTCGCAGAGATCTTCTATTAAACATGAACCACAGCGTGGTTTTCTGGCAATACAAGTATAACGGCCGTGTAAGATCAACCAATGATGAACATCCACTTTAAACTCCGCAGGTACTACTTTTAATAGCTTTTGTTCTACATCGTCAACATTTTTACCCATGGCTAATTTAGTACGATTAGATACACGGAAAATATGAGTATCAACGGCAATGGTTGGCCAACCGAAGGCTGTATTTAACACTACGTTGGCGGTTTTTCTGCCCACACCTGGCAATGCTACCAAGGCATCTCTGTCTTGTGGCACTTCGCTGTTATGAAGCTCGATCAACATTTTACAAGCTTTGATGACGTTTTCAGCTTTACTGTTATATAAGCCGATGGTGCGAATGTATTCTTTTAATCCATCGACACCGAGTGCATAAATGCTTTCAGGGGTATTAGCGACAGGAAATAGCTTATCTGTGGCCTTATTAACACTCACATCGGTTGCTTGTGCTGATAGTGTTACTGCCACTAATAACTCAAAAGGGGAGCTAAAATTCAACTCAGTTTCTGGGTGTGGATTGTTATCCCTTAAACGGGTTAATATTTCTCTGCGCTTTACTGTATTCATTTGTTCACTATTTTATGGTCGATAAAGTTTTTAAGGGCAATGATTAAGCCCATCAGAATAAATGCGCCCGGTGGTAACGCCGCAAGTAAAAAGCTGGTATCGGTATTGTAAAGGGTGATGGTCATAAAACTTGCCCAATCGCCTAATAATGTTTCAATACCATCAAATAAGGTCCCTTGCGCTAAAATTTCTCGGCCAGCTCCTAATAATACTAATACTGCGGTAAAACCTAAGCCCATCATCAAACCGTCAAATGCGGAGTGTTTTACATTATTTTTAGAGGCGAATGCTTCTGCTCGACCTATTATCATACAGTTGGTTACGATCAATGGAATGAAGATACCTAGTGATAAATAAAGTTGGTAGGTATAGGCGTTCATCAGCAATTGTATACAGCTAACCAAGGAAGCGATGATCATCACAAAGACAGGAATACGTATCGCTTTAGGTACATGATGTCGAATTAACGAGATCAAGATATTAGAGGCAATAACAACAAATAATGTTGCCAAACCTAACCCTAATGCATTGGTTAAAGTATTAGTTACTGCTAATAATGGACATAACCCGAGTAACTGCACTATGCCTGGATTGTTTTTCCATAACCCTTGCCAGCTTAAGTCCTTATAGATTTGAAGGTCTTCGTTGGCTGTAATGACCACTTCATCTGCCGCTATATCACTTTCGAGATCTGCATTATTTGCCGTGTTGTGTACTGTTTCTTGCGTCATTATTTATCTCCACAATTTGCAGGGGTGTTAAATAACTGTGTTTTGTTTTTTTGAAAGTAAATAAGCGTATCTTTAACGGCATGCACAACCGCTCTTGGTGTAATAGTTGCACCAGTAAATGCATCAAAAGTACCGCCGTCCTTTTTCACTTCCCACTTGTTAGCGCTACTTTCTTGATATCTTTTACCATCAAAAGAATAAATCCAATCAGATTTATTGGTTTGGATTTTATCACCTAATCCTGGTGTCTCTGTATGGCTATTAATACGAACACCTGCAATTTTACCATCGGTATAAATGCCAACCAGTAGTTTAATTTCGCCAGAGTAACCCTTAAAGGTGCTGGTTTGGATCAACGCGGCGATCGGCTGTTTATTTTTGGTTGCTATAAAGACTTGTTTAGGTGTTTGGTCACCTAATAATTCTGAGTCAATTACGGTGAAACAACTGTTTATAATTTGGTTGTCATATTGGTCAGGTTCAATCAGTTCATTAATATTATTTTGCAGTGCAATTTGCTCCTGTTGCAAAATAATCGGTTGTGTTAACACGTTAATTAATGCGATTGCGCCAGTACAAACAACGGCAAAGGTTGCTAGTAAGAAAGCATTACGACTGATAATGGGTAGCATCATGTGCGTTTTCTCCCGTAAACCTTGGGTTTGCTATAATAATCGATTAATGGCACACACATATTGGCAAGCAATACTGCAAAAGCAACGGCATCCGGATAACCACCGACATTGCGGATCACCACAACTAATAAAGCACATAATAAACCATAGATTATGCGTCCCTTCACCGTGGTACTTGCCGTGACAGGGTCAGTTAGAATAAAGAAAGCGCCAAGCATAGTAGCACCTGAAAATAGATGGTAAAGAGGAGATGAATATAAATCGGGATCACTTGCAAAGGGAATAAACGAGAAAACAGTGACACCTACGATGAAAGCCACTGGGATATACCACATGATGACTTGTTTTTTCAGTAATAGAAGTCCACCGGCTAAGTACGCTAAATTAACCCATTGGCTACCTTGAAGTGAATCCAAACTGAATAAGGTTGTTTTCAATGTTTCAGATATTGTTTCACCGACGTGCAGCGCATTTCGAATGGTTTCCAATGGCGTTGCCAAAGTGAAACCATCGATAGACGTTTTAATTTGCGTGACACTATAACCATCAACACTGAAGCCGGTAAAAATCAGGCTTAAGGTATCAATAAACGTGACAGGAAAAGCTTGCATGGATTGTATTGGCAACCATGCTGTCATTTGCACAGGAAAAGATATTAATAACAATACATAACCGGCCATTGCAGGGTTGAAGATATTTTGCCCTAGCCCGCCATAAAGATGTTTAACAATAAGGATTGCAAACAGGGTACCAATTACAATCACCCACCATGGTGCAAGAGACGGGATCGCAATAGCTAATAAAATCGCAGTAAGCACGGCACTATAATCACCAATACTAGTCATCACAGGGCGTTTGCGCAGGGTCATAAATATTGCTTCAACTGCAACAGCGGTAATGACTGCTAATACTATCTGTACATAAATAGCTAAACCAAATAAGTAGCTATGTACAATAATCCCCGGCGTTAACCCTAAAATAACCATTTTCATTATTTCGGGTGTACGTCTTTTGATACGTTGGTGTGGCGAGGTCGAACTAAAAAGTGCCATGGGTTATTGATCCTTCTGTGCCAGTTTTTTGGCTTTTGCTTTGGCAATGACAGCCGCTATTTTGGCTTTTCTATCATCTTGATTATTATCACTGACAGACTCATTAGATGCTATTACTTGAGCCTGTTGAGTATCGTCTTCGTTGTTCGTTTCTGGTTGTGTTTCTTGAACACTCATTTTTGGCATTTCTTGTGTCGATTTTTGCGCTTCTTCCAATTGTTTTTTATGCAAACGAGCTTGCTCTTTTCGTATAGCGCGTTTTTTGATCACTTCTGTATTATCAGGCTCTGATGGATTGTTTGTTTGATCCGTCTCAACCTCTTTTGCTAATTTTTTTTCCTTGGCGCGTTTGATAGCGGCTGCTACGGCTGCTTTTTTAGGATCTGCTTGCTGAGTTGTTGGCTCAGTCGCTGATTCAGTAGCTGTCTTTGAGTCTGCATTTGCAGCTGCTAATTTTTTTTCCTTTGCGCGTTTGATAGCGGCTGCGACGGCTGCTTTTTTAGGATCTGCTTGTTGAGTTGTGGGTTCAGTCGCTGATTCAGTAGTTGTCTCTGAGTCTGCATTTGCAGCTGCTAATTTTTTTTCCTTGGCGCGTTTGATAGCGGCTGCAACGGCTGCTTTTTTAGGATCAGCTTGTTGAGTTGTTGGCTCAGTCGCTGATTCAGTAGTTGTCTCAGAGTCTGCATTTGCAGCAGCTTGTTTTTTTGCTTTTGCACGTGCAATAGCGGCTGCTACAGCTGCTTTTTTAGGATCAGCTTGTTGAGTTGTGGGTTCAGTCGCTGATTCACTGGCTGTCTCTGGCTCTGCATTTTCGGCAGCTAATTTTTTTGCTTTTGCACGGGCGATAGCGGCTGCAACAGCTGCTTTTTTAGGATCTGCTTGCTGAGTTGCTGGCTCAGTAGTTGTCTCTGAGTCTGCATTTGCAGCAGCTTGTTTTTTTGCTTTTGCGCGTTTGATAGCGGCTGCTACGGCTGCTTTTTTAGGATCTACTTGCTGAGTTGTTGGTTCAGTCGCTGTTTCTGCTGCTGCTAATTTTTTTGCTTTTGCGCGCGCAATCGCTGCGGCTACTTGGCTATTTTGAGAACTTGGTTTCTCTACATTAGCTGTATCAGCCTCTTTGCTGATGTCTAAATTTGCATTAGCTTGTTTTTTCGCTTTGGCACGTGCTAATGCTGCTGCAACAAGGTCTTCGCCATTATTGTTGTCTTTCATTTGTTGTTTACGTTTTTCAGCGGCTTGCTTATGTTTAAGTTGTCGCTGCTTTTTCTCGTTTTCTAAACGTAATTCTCTGTCTTCATGGCGTTGGCGTGCAATTGCAGCTTTTTCTGCTTCAACTTTTTCAGTTTTAATTTGTGCTTTAGAGACGCGGTAATATTCCACTAATGGTATATGGCTTGGACAAACATAAGCGCAGGCTCCACATTCAATACAAGCTGATAGGTCATACTCTTCTAATTTTTTATGGTCTTCACTTTGTGAGTACCAAAGTAATTGTTGTGGTAATAACTCAACGGGGCAAGCCTCTGCACATTCACTGCAGCGAATACAGCTCATTTCCTCTTTGGGCTCTGGTAGTTCTTTAATCGTTGGTGCTAATAGGCAGTTACAAATTTTACTTACTGGCATTTCAGGATCGCTAACGGTAAATCCCATCATAGGGCCACCGATAATAAGCTTCTGATGGTCTAATTCATTTAACCAATAAGTATCTAGGAGATGCTGGATCGGTGTCCCGATACGTACCCGCGCATTACCTTTTTTAACAAAAGCGTCTCCGGTGACCGTGACTATTCTTGATACCAAAGGTTTGCCATTAATGATGGCTTCTTTTACCGCAAATATAGTACCGACATTAAGCATCACAATGCCAAGTTCTGAAGAATGTTTGTGAGCCGGTGTTTGCTCGCCAGTTAATACTTCAATTAACTGTTTCGCACTGCCAGACGGATAGCGTGTTGGAATCACTCTGAGTAATATCTTCTCGCTGATGCTTTTAGGTAAGGCTTGTAATGATTTAGTAAAAGCTGCAATGGCTTCTGGTTTGTTATCTTCAACCGCAAAAATAGTTAGTTTAGGTTGCAGCATATACTGCATTATTTCAATGCCTTCGATAATCTCATCGGCATGCTCTTGAATCAAACGATCATCAGAAGTGATGTAAGGTTCACACTCAATGGCATTAATAATTAATAAGCGGTTTTCACTGTGTGCTAACTTTAAATGCGTAGCAAAACCAGCGCCACCTAATCCTATGATGCCCGCTTGTTGAACTGCTTCAACTAAGGTTGCAGGGTTTTCATTACGATAATTTTCAAAGCCTTGATATGGATAAATTCTGTCTAAGCCATCAGTGGCAATAACAATAGATAACACTGGTAAACCTGATGGGTGACAATCGGTTCTAGGTTCAATCGCTTTTATTGTGCCTGAACTACTGGCATGTTGAACCACTAATGCGCCATAAACTTTGGTTAAAGGCTGACCTTTTAATACGTTATCGCCAACCTTTACTAATAGCTCTGGGATATGCCCTTTTTGTTCAACGGCAATAATTAATTCTTCGGGAATACCCGCATCGGTAATGGCACTTTGATTACTCTGCTGTTTGTTTTGAACAGGGTGCACACCACCGTGAAAATCCCACATCTTACCGGCAGCAATTTGTTCTAATTTTTTGTCACTTAATAAATAATTAGGCTGGGTCATGTTACGGCTCGTCATTGCTTTCAGTTGGAATTGTTTTAGTTGGAATCGTTTGTAAGTTCCACTGCCAATTTTGGGTCGTTATTTTGATCGGTAGCATGTCGATGCAATCGGTTGGACAAGGTGCGACACATAGTTCACAGCCGGTACACTCATCGGTGATCACCGTGTGCATTTGTCTTGTTGCACCTAAAATGGCATCAACGGGACAAGCTTGAATACATTTGGTGCAGCCAATACATTCGTCTTCACGGATAAAGGCAACCGCCTTTGGCTTTTCTTCACCTTCTAGTTTTTTAGGCTCAATCCCCATACGCTCTGCTAACTGTAGCATTACAGCTTCACCACCAGGTGGACATTTATTGATGTCATCACCTTCAGCGATGGCTTTGGCATAAGGTTTACAACCCGGGTAACCGCATTGACCACATTGTGTTTGCGGTAACATTGCATCAAGTTCTTCAACTATTGGGTCTTCTTTCACTTTAAATCGAATAGACGAGTAACCCAATAAAGAGCCAAAAATAAGCCCTAAAATACCTAGCGTTAAAATCGCAACAATAATACTAATGATCATTTAATTAACCCAGTAAAGCCCATAAATGCTAACGACATTAAACCAGCGGTGATCATCGCTATAGATGCGCCTTTAAAGGGTAATGGCACATCAGCGGCACTTAAACGTTCACGTATTGATGAAAATAATACCAATACTAATGAAAAACCTGCACCGGCACCTAGCCCATAAATAACAGACTGAGCAAAATTATGTTGCTCAGTTAAATTCAGTAAGGCTAAACCAAGAATTGCACAGTTAGTGGTTATTAACGGTAAAAATATACCTAGCAAACGGTACAAAGTTGGGCTGGTTTTATGCATGACCATTTCAGTGAATTGTACCACCACGGCAATCACTAAAATAAAGCTTAAAGTTTGTAAGTAGTGTAATCCTAAAGGCTCTAATAAATAATTATTTACAATATAAGAAAGCGCAGCCGTTAAGGTCAATACAAAAGTGGTCGCCAATGACATACCAACAGCTGTTTCAATTTTATTTGAAACGCCCATGAAAGGGCATAATCCTAAGAATTTCACTAACACAAAGTTATTAACTAACACTGTGCCAAAAAAGAGTAAAAAATAATCGCTCATAAATAATAATTCCACTACTTTCGTAGGTGATTTGATGCGTTGAAAATGACGCGCATTATAACAATAAAAGTTGATAAGTTCAGCGTAAAAGTATTATCAATTTTAGCGATCTAGTTATTTGCTGTTGTAATCAATTAAAGCACCCAATTAATGGAGATTTTAATAGGGTAACTTTAAAAGGGTAACTATGGTGAAGGTATCATGTTGATAAGTATTAATTAATGATAATTTACGTAGCTATTTAACTTTTTACTTGTTTTTTTTTGCTCATTTTCATCATAAACCGAGATCTTTTAAAAAATATTATAGGGTTTTTTATTTCATTCAGTTGAATATTTAAAGCACAAATTGAGCTGGGTGTTTTCAAAGTTGATTTACATCAATATGCTACATATTGTGCTAGGTATAGTTCACGGGCACTATATATTGTGTCTTGTGAATTAATTATTGGAGCTGTAAATGAAACCTGTTGTGATCAAACGAGATGGTAGTCAAGTCCCTTTTAATGCTTTACGCATTGCAGAAGCGGTTTTAAAAGCCTCTGGCGCTGCTCGTTGTAAAGGTGTGGATGCTTTTGCGATTGCCGCTGAAGTTGAAGCAAGCTTAGCAGGACAAGACCAAGTAGATATCCATTATATTCAAGATTCCGTTGAAGCCTGTTTGATGAAAAGTAATCATATTGAACTGGCACGTATATATATTGAGTATCGCCACGATAGAGATATTGCACGAGAACGAAAAAGTCATTTAAACAGCGAAATAGATGGATTAATTGAACAAAGTAATGCGTCATTATTAAATGAAAATGCCAATAAAGATGGCAAGGTGATCCCTACGCAACGCGATTTATTGGCTGGTATCGTTGCTAAGCATTATGCCAAGTCGCATATTTTGCCTCGTGATGTCGTGCGAGCACACGAAGCGGGTGAAATTCATTACCATGATTTAGATTATGCGCCTTTTTTCCCGATGTTTAATTGTATGTTGATTGATATTAAAGGCATGTTTACGTATGGTTTTAAAATGGGTAATGCAGAAATTGAAGAGCCTAAGTCAATTTCAACCGCAACCGCAGTAACAGCACAAATTATTGCACAGGTCGCCAGCCACATTTACGGTGGTACTACCATTAATGGTATCGACACTATACTTGCTCCCTATGTAACCAAAAGTTTTGAGAAGCATTTAAAAACTGCGCAACATTGGAACATTAAAGATGTGCATGCCTATGCAACGCAGCAAACGGAAATAGAGTGTTACAACGCTTTTCAATCTTTAGAGTATGAAGTGAATACGCTGCACACTGCAAATGGGCAAACACCTTTTGTTACCTTTGGTTTTGGTTTAGGAAATGATTGGCAGTCACGCTTAATTCAACAGTCGATTCTTAAAAACCGTATAGCGGGTCTTGGTAAAAACCGTAAAACAGCTATTTTTCCTAAATTAGTTTTTGCGATTAAAGATGGCTTAAATCATCAAGCAGATGATCCAAATTATGATATTAAACAGTTAGCTTTAACCTGTGCTTCAAAACGTATGTACCCTGATATTTTAAACTACGATAAGGTCGTGGAGGTCACAGGGTCGTTTAAAACGCCAATGGGATGCCGCAGCTTTTTAGATGTTTATTACCAAAAAGAGGGGAAAAACCAGGGCGAATTAATTCATGATGGTCGAAATAATCTTGGTGTGGTGAGCATTAATCTACCGCGTATTGCATTAGAGGCTGATGGTAATGAAGCACGTTTTGATGAATTATTAAATACGCGCTTATTATTGGCTAAAAAAGCATTGGATACGCGTATTGAAAGATTAAGTGAGGTTAAAGCGAGTGTTGCTCCTATTTTATATATGGAAGGGGCCTGTGGCGTGCGCTTGAAAGCAGATGATTGTATCGCTGAGATTTTTAAAGATGGCCGCGCCTCAATTTCATTAGGTTACATTGGCTTACATGAAACGGTAAATGCTTTGTATGGTCATCAAGATCATATTTTTGATTGTGTTACCAAGCAACAAAAAGCGCTACAAATCATCACTCGTTTAAAACAAGCAACCCAAGCTTGGAGCGAACAATCTGGTTATGCATTCAGTTTGTATTCCACTCCCTCTGAAAATTTATGTGACCGTTTTTGTCGCTTAGATGCTAAACGCTTCGGTGTGCTAGAAGGGGTGACGGATAAAGGTTATTACACTAATTCCTTCCATTTAGATGTTGAAAAAGCCGTTAATCCCTACGATAAGTTAGACTTTGAAATGGCCTATCCACCGATCGCCAATGGCGGCTTTATTTGTTACGGCGAATATCCAAACATGCAGCATAATCTTAAAGCATTAGAGGACGTTTGGGACTATAGCTACAGTCGAGTGCCTTATTACGGTACTAACACCCCCATTGATGAATGTTATGAATGTAAATTTACTGGTGAGTTTGATTGTACTAGTAAGGGCTTTGTATGCCCGAGTTGTGGTAATTCAGATCCTGATAAGGTGGCTGTAACACGCCGAGTTTGTGGGTATTTAGGTAGTCCAGATGCACGACCGTTTAATGAAGGTAAACAAGAAGAAGTGAAACGCCGTGTCAAGCATCTATAACTTGTGGTTTATTAGTCGCTTTAGTTGTTTGTATAAGAAAAATGAACACTCTGATAAAGCGAACTCCAAGTATAAGGTTTCATTTAATACTTTGGTGGGCACAGAAGAACTGAATATTAAGCAACTGACTGACATTAAGACACTAATATTAAACAACTAATATTAAAAAACTAATACTAAGCAAATAAGAACTCGTTATGAATTACTCAAAATATTACCCAATTGATGTATTAAACGGCGAGGGCACGCGTTGTACTCTTTTTGTGTCCGGTTGTGTTCATCAATGTAAAGGTTGTTATAACCAATCAACTTGGTCGCCTGATGCCGGTGAGTTATTTACCGAACAACTTGCTGATCAAATTATTCAGGATCTTAATGATCAACGGATAAAAAAACAGGGGTTAACGTTATCCGGTGGAGATCCGCTGCATCCTGCTAATGTTGAGCAAGTGTTTAAACTAGTCCAGCGTGTAAAGCGAGAGTGTCAAGGTAAAGATATTTGGGTTTGGACTGGATACTTGCTTGAAGCACTAAACCAAGAGCAACAAAAAATAATTGATTTAATTGATGTGCTCATTGATGGTAAATTTGAACAAAGTTTAGCTGATCCTGCTTTAGCATGGCGAGGTAGTAGCAACCAAGTGATTCATTATTTGCATAAAGGCTGTTAATCATTCATAAGTAGTGCTGATAAAGCATGTTTCAATAACGCGGTTACACCGTTTTTATTACAGTATCAATGCGTCAACAATGAAACAGCCGCCACTTAAAAAGTGATAAATAAAAAATGAACAATCATATAAAAAATAAAGTTGTTGCTTTAGGTGATACTCAATTTACCTTTGCTGTGTATATTGCCAATCAACCAAAGATGCCTGAATACGAATCGCTGAAACATATAATGCCTTTACAGCTAGGGGAAATTGATTCAATTGGTAAAGCCTGTGGTAATGGTTGGCGCAAAGTATTTAATGTTTATGCCAAGCTTTTATATGCCTTAGACAAAAATCACTTTCACTTTTCTGAACTCGCGCCTACGTGGCAACAATATCGTGATCAATTTCTATTACAAAAAAATAGCACCACTGCATTGATATTTACTCCACCTTGTTTAAATAATATTGAAAGCAGTTATGTTGAAAATAGATATCTTGATAATAGCGAGATTGAAAATAAGCTTATTGAATGTAGCCATGTTGAAAATACAAATGCTGAAAAGAGTAAGGTTAGAATTCATAAAATAAAAAATAATACCGTGCATATAATTTGTGGCCGAACTTATGCGAAAAAAATGATTAATGATGGGCAACTGAGCATCGACTTGTTGTGGTTAGATGAAGAGTTTGCTATTAATTTTGAACATGTGGTTATTGTTTGCCCTTATTTTGATTATCGGCAATTATCCAATCAAAAAATACAGCGTTTATCTTCACTATTAAGCGCGCTTGTAACAGGTTCTGACGAAGACGTAATAGCTACTGCAAAGGGCGAATAAGCCATTGATTATGTTTGTAACTCTACTTTTTAATAGCTAATAACTTGGTTTACATTCAATTAATTCATTTGTGTTTCTAAAACTTTGCTCATTTTTTGTTAATCCGCAATATCTTTTCTGTAAAGCGAACTAGACTTAGCAACTCTTAAATTTGTTTTTAAAGGATATTTTGTATGGCGAACTTAATGGATACGGTTGATCAACGTACCAATTTGGTCGGTGAAAATCGGTTAGAATTATTGTTATTTCATCTTTTAGGTCGTCAACTGTTTGCTTTAAACGTTTTTAAAGTAAAAGAAGTGGTGAAATTACCTTACCTTAATAAATTACCCAACTCTCATCCTCATATCGATGGTGTTGCTACTATTCGAGGGGAATCTATTCCCGTTATCAATTTGAAGGCGGCTATCGGCCTGCAACCCTTGGTGCCCGATGAGCAATCAAATTTAATTATTACCGAATATAACCGAAGTGTTCAGGGCTTTTTAGTTGGGCCAGTTGATCATATTGTTAATATGACCTGGGGTGAGATCATGGAACCGCCGACTACCGTAGGTAGAGGGCACTATTTAACTGCGATAACAAAGCTTAAAAGAAATGATACTGAAGAGTTAGTTGAAATTATCGATGTAGAAAAGGTACTCGCTGAAATACTCGTTTATAAAGTGGATATTTCTGATGGAGTGTTGGACGAGAGCATTATCTCTGAATTCGCTGGTCGCAAAATTTTACATGCAGATGATTCACCAACAGCTAGAAATCAGGTTGCTAGTACCTTAGAGCAATTAGGGATCGAGATTATTCCGGCTAAAAATGGTTTAGAGGCATTGAACATTTTAAAAGGTTGGGCAGACCAAGGTAAAAAAATTGAAGATGAAATATTAATGCTGATCACCGATGCTGAGATGCCTGCAATGGATGGTTATAAATTAACTTCTGAGATCCGCAATGATCCGCGTATGTCGGACTTATTTGTGGTGCTTAATACTTCCTTAAGTGGTGACTTTAATAAAGCCATGGTAAAAAAGGTAGGCTGCAATGAATTTCTCTCTAAGTTTCAGCCTGACTTATTGGTAGAGTTAGTGCAGCAACGTTTAAAAGCAAAATTAAGCGAATAATCAAAATTGTTGGTTAAACGAGCAAATTAATAAATGTAGTTATGACTACTTCACATCACTACCGCTTTTTGTCTTTACGCGATTGCACATTATCTGCTTAAGCTTTACTCTAGGTTTTAATTGCAGCGTTGATTACCGAATCAATGGCTTTTATAAACAGGTTTATACTCAGTAGAATATTAAAAATGAGATGCTGGTAACGTAAATCGCTTTAATAATATTAACTATTTCAATAACTTTAATAATGAAGACTAGACTAAAACATGAGTGAACAAAATTCTCCACAAACGGGAAATGAGTCGGCAACAATCGAATCCCAAGAAACAAAGCTAGTGCCGCCGTCACTTTATAGTGTGTTATTACACAACGATGATTATTCACCAATGGATTTTGTGATTGATGTATTACAACGCTTCTTTCGATTAGATCATGAAGCTGCAACGGAAGTAATGTTAAATGTACACTACAAAGGTGTCGGTGTTTGCGGTACATTTAGTGCTGAAATTGCAGAAACAAAGGTAATGCAAGTTAATAATTATGCAAAAGAAAATGAACATCCATTGAAATGTACGATGGAAAAAGAGAGTTAACCAAGCCATTTTTTATTTCCACTCTCCTAAGGAGTCTCCATGCTAGATAAACCTTTAGAACATAGCCTCGATTTAGCTTTCCGAATTGCGTATGAAAAATACCATGAATTTATGACATTAGAGCATCTATTATTAGCTTTATTGGAAAATGAAGAAATAAAGAAAATTTTGCTAGCTTGTTCGGTTGATATTGTTTCCCTGCATCTTGAATTAACGGAGTTTTTAGATACTAATCCCAGTTTGTCAGAGGTTAAAAATCAAAAGCTAGAAATACAACCTACGATCGCTTTTGAGCGTGTACTGCAACGTGCTATTTTTCATGTGCAATCATCGGGAAAAACAGAAGTTAGTGCTGCTAACGTGCTGGTGGCTATTTTTAGTGAACAAGAATCACAAGCGGCTTACTTCCTTAAAAAGTCCAATGTATCGCGCTTAGATGTAGTTAATTACCTTTCCCATGGCGTTGAAAAACATCCTGATACGGTGATCTTTCATGAGCCTGAGCAGATTGAATCTAAAGTCGAAGAAAACGATGAAATGCCCTTTACCATTAATCTTAATGAGCAAGTGGTTGCTGGTGTTATCGACCCATTAATTGGTCGCGAAAAAGAATTAGAGCGTTGCGTGCAAATACTGTGTCGTCGCCGTAAAAACAATCCATTGTTAGTTGGAGAGTCCGGAGTTGGTAAAACCGCAATCGCAGAAGGACTTGCATACCGCATTGTACATAATGATGTGCCGGAAGTGATTGATGACCATATTATCTACTCTTTAGATATGGGTGCATTATTAGCAGGTACAAAATACCGAGGTGAGTTTGAACAACGTTTCAAAACTGTATTAAAAAAACTACAAGATCAAAAAAATGCGATTTTATTTATTGATGAAATCCATACTATTATTGGTGCAGGAGCGGCCACGGGTGGCCAACTAGATGCTGCTAATCTATTAAAACCTTTATTAACGGGGGGCAAACTTCGTTGTATTGGTTCCACAACCTATAAAGAGTTTGGTCAAGTTTTTGAAAAAGAACATGCATTGGCGAGACGTTTCCAAAAAATTGATGTGCTTGAACCTTCGGTTAAAGAAACTAGCCAAATTCTTCTCGGTTTACGTTCGCGTTACGAAGAACACCATAATATTCGTTATACCAACAAAGCATTGATGGCCGCGGCTGAATTAAGCGCTAAATACATTAATGATCGCCAGTTGCCTGATAAAGCGATTGATGTGATAGATGAAGCGGGTTCTCAAATGCGTTTATTGCCTGTCAGCAAACGCAAAAAAACCATTGGTGTGGCAGAAATTGAAACCATTATTGCTAAAATCGCACGTATTCCAGAAAAGTCCGTGTCTAGCTCAGACAAAGACGCACTAGAAAAATTACATGACCGTTTGAAAATGACGGTTTTTGGCCAAGATACAGCTATTGATGCATTAACTGATGCTATTCATTTGAATCGTTCTGGTTTATCTGATGAATTAAAACCTGTGGGATCTTTTTTGTTTGCTGGTCCAACTGGGGTGGGTAAAACGGAAGTTACACAGCAATTAGCCAAAGCATTAGGCGTAGAGTTGTTACGTTTTGATATGTCCGAATACATGGAGAAACACACGGTATCAAGATTGATTGGTGCTCCACCTGGTTACGTTGGATATGAACAAGCAGGTTTGTTAACCGATGCGGTAGTTAAACATCCCTATTCTGTGGTGCTGTTAGATGAAATAGAAAAAGCACATTCTGATGTTTATAATATTTTATTGCAGGTAATGGATCATGCAACATTAACTGATAGCAATGGTCGCAAAGTTGATTTTAGAAATGTTATCTTGGTGATGACAACTAATGCAGGCGTGCAAGAAACGGTTAAACAATCCATTGGCTTTAAAGAGCAGAAAGAAGGTGCAAAAGCGATGGATGAAATCAATAAGATTTTTTCTCCTGAATTCAGAAACCGTCTTGATAATATTATTTGGTTTAATCATTTAGATTTAAAAGTGATCAGCCAAGTGGTTGATAAGTTTATAGTGCAGTTACAGGTGCAATTAGATAAAAAACAAGTTTCACTTGAAGTAGATAGCAAAGCTCGTAATTGGTTAGCAGAGCATGGTTATGATAAAGCGATGGGGGCGAGACCAATGGGACGTTTAATTCAAGAGAAACTTAAAAAACCGCTCGCGAACGAAATCTTATTTGGTGGATTACAAGAGGGTGGTAGTGTCTCAGTGCGTTTAAACGAAACGGCGGATGGTGTTGAGTTTATCTATGATAAAAAGACTGAGAAAGAAGTGGAAATGAGTAACTAACTAATTATTTATTAACTTTTCTTTGTTCATTACGTACTTCAATTGTAGTTACAAATTTTAGTCATAAAAAAACCAGCGATAAAGCTGGTTTTTTTATGACTATTTAAAGCCTGACTTGGTTTCCGGCTAATTAACGAGCACGGAAAACAATACGACCTTTTGATAGATCGTAAGGGGTCAATTGAACTGTCACTTTATCGCCAGTTAGAATACGGATGTAGTTTTTACGCATTTTTCCTGAGATATGTGCAGTAACAACGTGACCGTTTTCTAATTCCACACGGAACATTGTATTAGGCAGAGTATCTAAGATAGTGCCTTGCATTTCAATACTGTCTTCTTTTGCCATTGGCGATGGATCCTTCGTATAGGTAAGTTGTGCTACTTTCAATCGGCGCATAATGCCAGAATAATTGGGAGTGGTAAAGGATTGTTGCTCATTAATCAAACTAAATAGTGAATGAAACCCTAATCAAAGGACTTCCATTGTTGGTTTATAAAGCGCTGATGTGGATTAAACTGATTTTTGTAATTCATTTTTTGACAGTTGTGAATGTAATAACCTAAATACAGAAATGTTATGTTTTTTTGTTTTGCTAAATCTAGCTGTTGTAAAACGGCATATTTTCCTAATGAATGTTCACTATAATCAGGATCATAAAAGCAATAAAAAGCACTCCAATCGGTTGCTGAGTCTGTACATAGTTGGTCTGTAACACTGACTGATATTAACTGTTCAGCATCATACACTTCAATAAATAGCATATCTCCCCAACTACATGCTAAAAAAGATTCAAATTGTTCTGAGCTAGCAGGATACATGACACCTTCTTTATGAACCTGATTAATGTAGCGTTCGTATAGAGGGTAGTAGGATGCTTTAGGGGTAGTGCTTATCAATGTAGTGAAATGTTTATTTTTGTTTACTAAGCGTTTTTGGCTTTTGGATAACTTGAAATTTTGACTATTCACACGTAATGATTCGCAGCCATTACATTCTGGGCAATGTGGCCGATACACTTGATCACCACTACGCCTAAAACCTATCAACATTAAAGCAGGATAATGTTGTTTTGCATGAACTTCAGGATCAACCAGCATAATGAGCTGTTCTTCTTTATCGGCTAAATAGGAACAAGCAAAAGCAGCGGTTAAACCTACTCGAAGATCAGAAGCATTAGACATGGTGAATTTTATCCTTATTTTTTAATATGATTAAGTATTGGTTGGATAACTTTCTGTATGTCTAGGATAAACAAAATTTTAACCCTGTCTTTATTTAATTCAAACTTACTTCAGTGTATCGTAAAATAGGTACACTTATTATGTGAATCTGACTGTTTTATCCATTGTGGATATTTAAAATTCACAATTATGTCGGCATCTTGCATCAAATTTTGCTTGTGAACAAAAACTTTTACCTTGGTAATGAATGTAGAGGTTAACTATTTTTTCTTAAGCATGTAACATAAACTGTTTTCTTTATTATCGATAAACGTCAGCCCAACTTCCAGCCATAAATTAATATGCGAGGCCTTATGACAGTTCACCAAACCATTCAAGATAAGCTAAAACAACGCTTTCAAGCTGATTATTTACAAGTAGAAAATGAAAGCCAGAATCATTCTGTTCCACCTAACTCCGAAACTCATTTTAAGGTCACACTTGTTTGCGAAGAGTTTGAAGGGGTGCGTTTGATCATGCGCCATCGTTTAATTAATGAATTGCTTGCTGAAGAGCTTGCGGGACCGGTACATGCATTGGCTATGCATACTTACACGCCTTCCCAATGGGCCGAGAAAAATAAAGTCTCGCCTAATTCGGCACAATGTTTAGGTGGTGGTAAATAAAAGCGTAGTATTGCTTTTCTAGAAACGCGAGAGAAAAGCTAAATTGCCAAAGTGTTAATGGACTCTCTACATTTTGTTACACTTTTTCTATTAAATTTGAACTTACTACGGTTAGCTTTTTATTTGATATAGCAATTAGCCCCTCTCTAATGTTAATATTTGCGAGAATTTTTTAGCGTACGTGTTAATTGTTTGTTAATAGCAAACGATTGCATGTAATGTTTTATTGCCGAAAGGCATCTAACTTTCCTCCCGTAACATAGTGCAAGAGAATATGATTACTATAAAAAAAGGACTGGACCTCCCTATATCAGGAGCGCCAGAGCAAGTCATTCAAAATGGCCCAGCCATTTCTGAAGTTGCTATACTGGGTGAAGAATACGTTGGTATGCGTCCGTCAATGGCTGTTAAAGTCGGCGACAGCGTAAAAAAAGGGCAAGTTTTATTTTCTGACAAGAAAAATGAAGGTGTGCTTTTTACCGCTCCAGCGTCTGGTGTAGTGAAAGAAATAAACCGTGGTGCTAAACGTGTACTGCAATCTGTTGTTATCTCTATACAAGGCAATGAGTGTGTGCAATTTGCTAAGTATGAAAGTAAACAATTAGCAAATCTTGAACGCAGTAAAATAGTTGCAAACTTAGTTGAATCCGGCGCGTGGACTGCATTACGTACTCGCCCATTCAGCAAAGTACCTGCTATTGATGCTCAACCCGCTTCTATTTTTGTGACGGCAATGGATACTAATCCATTAGCAGCAGATGCAACGATTATCATTAATGAAAATCAACAAGCCTTTACCGATGGACTAGCGATTTTATCGCATTTAACATCGGGTAAAGTGTATGTTTGTAAAGGTGAAGCTGCATTGCCTAAAAGCGCAGTGGCAACCGTGGAAGAAAAAATCTTCACCGGTGTTCATCCTGCTGGTTTAGCCGGTACACATATTCACTTTATTGATCCTGTTTCCGCTACTAAACAAGTTTGGTCAATTAACTACCAAGATGTAATTGCATTTGGCCAGTTATTTACTACCGGTGAATTATACAGTGAAAAAGTGATTTCTGTCGCTGGCCCTGCTGTTACAAAGCCTCGTTTAGTACGTACATTGCTCGGCGCATCGGTATCTGAACTAACTGCTGGCGAGTTAATCACAGGTCAAGTTCGTGTGATTTCTGGATCAGTGTTATGTGGTGTTACAGCAGCGGGCCCACATGGCTACTTAGGTCGCTACCATAACCAAATATCAGCATTGATTGAAGGTTATGAGAAAGAGCTATTTGGCTGGGGTGTTCCTGGTTTTAATAAACACTCTGTATCTAGTGCATTCTTATCAGCATTAAATAGTGCGAAGAAATTTGCATTTACTACCACTACTGGCGGTAGTAAGCGTGCGATGGTACCAATCGGTCAATATGAACGTGTGATGCCATTAGATATTTTACCAACAGTATTATTACGTGACTTGATCGTTGGTGATACAGATGGCGCACAGACATTAGGCTGCCTAGAATTAGATGAAGAAGATTTAGCACTATGTACTTATGCTTGCCCTGGCAAATATGAATACGGTTCAATCTTGCGCTCATGTCTAAGTAAAATTGAGAAGGAAGGCTAATAATGAGTCTTAAGAACTTAATTGAAAAAATGGAACCGCATTTCGAAGCAGGGGGCCGTTATGAAAAATGGTACGCACTGTATGAAGCCGCAGCGACATTTTTTTATACACCTGGTCATGTGACCAAAGGTATTACTCACGTTCGCGATAGTATTGACCTTAAACGCATGATGATTTTTGTTTGGTTAGCAACATTCCCTGCAATGTTTTACGGCATGTACAACACTGGTGTACAAGCCAATGAAGCAATTGTTGCAGGTTACTCTGCATTGGAGGATTGGCGTGTTGCGTTATTGGATATGCTAGGAGTCACACTTGGCTCTGGTGCTGGTTTATTTGATAACTTCCTGTTTGGTGCCGCTTATTTCCTACCTATTTATGCTGTTACTTTTATAGTTGGTGGCTTCTGGGAAGTGTTATTTGCTAGTGTGCGTAAGCATGAAGTAAATGAAGGTTTCTTTGTTTCTTCTGTATTATTTGCATTGATCGTACCGGCAACCATTCCTCTATGGCAAGTTGCTTTAGGTATTACCTTTGGTGTTGTTGTTGCTAAAGAGATCTTTGGTGGTACTGGCCGTAACTTCTTAAACCCAGCTCTTGCGGGCCGTGCATTCTTATTCTTTGCTTACCCAACGGATATTTCAGGCGATGCGGTTTGGACTGCTGTTGATGGTTTCTCGGGCGCAACATCATTAAGTGTGATGTCTCAAGGCGGCTTAGAAGCTGTTCAATCTAACCTATCTTGGATGGATGCTTTCCTTGGTAATATGCAAGGTAGTATTGGTGAAGTTTCTACACTGGCTATTCTGATCGGTGGTGCCTTTATTGTGATCACGCGTATAGCTTCATGGCGTATTATTTCAGGCGTTATGATCGGTATGATTGCGACTTCATTATTATTTAATGTGATTGGCAGTGATACAAACCATATGTTCCAATTACCTTGGTACTGGCATTTAGTCATGGGTGGTTTTGCCTTTGGTATGATCTTTATGGCAACCGATCCAGTATCAGCATCATTTACTAACAAAGGTAAATGGTACTACGGTATTCTAATTGGTTTGATGGTGGTATTAATTCGTGTTGTAAATCCAGCCTTCCCAGAAGGTATGATGTTAGCTATTTTATTCGCTAACTTATTTGCACCGTTATTCGATTACTTTGTGGTGCAAGGCAATATCAAACGGAGGCTCGCACGTAATGTCTAATCAACAAGAAACATTTGGCAGAACGATTATTGTAGTACTGGCAGTTTGTCTAGTCTGTTCAATTATTGTTGCTGGTGCTGCAGTTGGCTTACGTCCAATGCAAATCGCTAATAAAGAGATCGATAAGCAAAATAATATTCTTGCTGTTGCTGGTTTAACGACCAATAAATCAACTAAAGAAGTTTTTGCATCAAATATTGAAACTAAATTAGTTGATATAGCGACGGGTGAATTTGTAACTGATCTGAGTAAAGAAGAAGTTGCTAAATATGACCAACGTAAAGCATCAAAAGATCCAGAGAAGAGTGTTAAATTAACTGCGGATCAAAATGTCGCTAAAATAAACCGTCGTGCTAATTTAGCGACTGTATATTTAGTGTCTGATGATAACGGTCAATTGCAACGTATTATCCTACCTGTACACGGCGCTGGTTTATGGTCGACTATGTATGCTTTTGTTGCTGTGCAACCAGATGGTAATACGATTGATGCTATCACTTACTATGAACAGGGCGAAACGCCTGGACTAGGTGGTGAAGTTGAAAACCCTCGCTGGCGTGGACTGTTTGTTGGTAAAGAATTATTCGATGCTGACGGCAACCCCGCTATTAAAATTGTTAAAGGACAAGCTGCTGCTGGTTCTAAACATGAAATTGATGGTTTATCTGGGGCGACACTAACCAGTGTTGGCGTAGAGCATACCTTTACTTTCTGGTTAGGTGAGCAAGGGTTTGGTCCATTTCTTAGCAAAGTTCGTAAAGGAGCGCTAAACAATGGCTAAATCAAGTGAATTAAAAGAAGTACTAACTTCTCCGGTAGTAAGCAATAACCCCATTGCGCTGCAAGTATTAGGTGTTTGTTCTGCATTAGCAGTAACAGCCACCTTACAAAACGCAGTAGTAATGACCTTAGCGGTATTGTTTGTAACGGCTTTCTCTAACTTATTTATTTCGTCAATACGTAACTATATTCCTAACAGTGTACGTATTATCGTACAGATGGCGATTATTGCTTCGTTAGTAATAGTAGTAGACCAAGCGCTAAAAGCATTTGCTTTTGGTATCTCTAAACAGTTATCTGTTTATGTTGGTCTGATCATTACAAACTGTATTGTAATGGGACGTGCTGAAGCATTTGCAATGAAAAACAAACCTTTCCCAAGTTTTATGGATGGTGTGGGTAATGGTTTAGGTTACGGCTTAATCCTTGTTTTAGTTGGTGCTGTTCGTGAACTATTTGGTTCAGGTGCTCTGTTCGGTATTGAAATATTACCGTTAATTTCAAATGGCGGCTGGTATCAAAGTAATGGTTTATTACTTCTACCTCCTAGTGCCTTCTTTATCATAGGTGGCATTATCTGGGCAATTCGAGTAATTAAACCAGAACAAGTTGAGCCAAAGGAGTAATTTGAATGGAACATTATCTTAGTTTATTTGTGCGTTCTATTTTCATTGAAAATATGGCACTCGCTTTCTTCTTAGGCATGTGTACTTTCCTTGCTGTTTCTAAGAAAGTTAAAACATCAATGGGTCTAGGCGTAGCAGTAATTGTAGTATTAGGTATTTCTGTACCTGCTAACCAAATTATCTACTTTAACCTATTAGCACCTGGTGCACTTGATTGGGCGGGTTTCCCTGATGCGGATTTAAGCTTTTTAGGCTTTATTACGTTTATCGGTGTGATTGCTGCTTTAGTACAAATTTTGGAAATGGTATTGGATAAATACTTCCCAGCTTTGTATCAAGCATTAGGTATATTCTTACCACTTATTACTGTTAACTGCGCCATCTTCGGTGGTGTATCATTTATGGTTCAACGTGAGTATAACTTACTAGAATCAGCAGTTTATGGTATTGGTAGTGGTGTAGGTTGGACGCTTGCGATTGTTGCTCTAGCGGGCATCCGTGAAAAAATGAAATACTCTGACGTACCCGATGGTTTACGTGGTTTAGGTATTACATTTGTAACGGCTGGATTAATGGCATTAGGTTTCATGTCATTCTCTGGTATCCAGCTGTAATCGTTGCTGTTTTAGCTTAGATGAATTCGAGGGAATTTATTCCCTCTCAAAACAAGGAAAAAGTCGATGGAAATCTTTCTCGGCGTTGCCATGTTTACAATTATCGTTTTAGCATTGGTCGTTATTATTTTATCGGCAAAGGCAAAACTTGTAAGCACAGGTGATATTACAATTTCTATTAATGATGATGCGGACAAAAGCATCCATACCCAAGCAGGCGGTAAGTTATTAGGTGCATTAGCAAATGCTGGTGTATTTGTTTCTTCTGCATGTGGTGGTGGTGGTACTTGTGGCCAGTGTCGCGTGAAAATTAAATCAGGTGGTGGTGATATTCTACCCACTGAGCTTGATCACATCACTAAACGTGAAGCAAAAGATGGCGAACGTTTATCATGTCAGGTAAATGTTAAAGAAGACATGAGCATTGAACTACCAGAAGAAATCTTTGGTGTTAAGAAATGGGAATGTACGGTTATCTCTAATGGTAACGAAGCAACATTTATCAAAGAGCTTAAATTACAAATTCCTGATGGTGAATCAGTACCGTTTAAAGCCGGTGGTTATATTCAAATTGAAGCGCCTGCTCACCATATCAAATATAAAGATTTTGATATTGAAGAACAGTACCGTGGTGACTGGGAACACTTTAAATTCTTTGATTTAGAGTCAAAAGTTGACGAAGAAACGATTCGTGCTTACTCAATGGCTAACTACCCTGGCGAAGAAGGCATTATCATGTTGAACGTGCGTATCGCTACGCCTCCGCCACGTGATCTGTCATTACCTTGTGGCAAAATGTCATCATTTATCTTCAGCTTAAAAGCCGGTGATAAAGTAACTATTTCTGGTCCATTTGGTGAGTTCTTTGCCAAAGAAACTGAAAATGAAATGGTATTTATCGGTGGTGGTGCTGGTATGGCGCCAATGCGTTCACATATTTTCGACCAATTCCGTCGCTTAAAAACAACGCGTAAAGCAAGTTTTTGGTACGGCGCGCGTTCTAAGCGTGAAATGTTCTACGTTGAAGATTTTGATGCGATTGCAGCTGAAAATGAAAACTTCGAATGGCATGTCGCATTAAGTGACCCACAACCTGAAGATAACTGGGATGGTTACACTGGTTTCATTCATAATGTATTGTTTGAAAACTACCTTAAAGACCATGAAGCTCCAGAAGATTGTGAGTTCTACATGTGTGGTCCACCAGTTATGAATGCTGCGGTTATTGCTATGCTTAAAGATTTAGGCGTAGAAGACGAAAACATCTTACTTGATGACTTCGGCGGTTAACCCTGATGATTAACTCATCAATTAAATGGCTAGCCTTAATAGGGCTGGCCTTTTTTATATCTTCGTGCTCAAAACCTGAAGCGCAATTATTGCATATTCAGGGACAAACCATGGGCACCTATTATCAAGTTTCTTATGCGCTTTCTAGCGAACAGTCTGAAGATAAGCAACTTTTAACTAATCACTTACAGACATCAATTGATCAACAATTAGAGTTGGTAAATGATCAAATGTCTACCTATCGTCCACAATCCGAGTTGTCATTATTTAACCAAAGTAAAGATGCGTATGAGGTTTCTGATGCGACGATTAAGGTCGTTAAACGTGCTCTTAAGGTTTATCAGCAAAGTGGCGGTGCGTTTGATGTTACGGTTGGTCCATTGGTCAATTTGTGGGGCTTTGGTCCAGATAAAAAACCAAATAAAGTACCTAGTGCTGAATTAATTGAACAAACTAAACAAAAAATAGGTAGCCAATATCTTTCTATCGAAGGTAACCAATTAGTAAAAGCTAAGCCGGATCTCTATGTTGATCTGTCTTCCATTGCTAAAGGCTACGGTGTTGATGTAATTGCTGAGTTTTTAACTAAACAGGGCATCACAAACTATTTAGTAGACATTGGCGGTGAATTGCGAGCAAGCGGTACTAAGCTTAATAAAGCGCCATGGACATTAGCAGTAGAGCGTCCTGAATTCGGTCAAAATGTGCAGCGCCTATTGCATATCGGCGATAATGCAATTGCCACCTCTGGTGACTATCGTAATTATTTTGAGTTTGATGGTATTCGTTATTCGCATACTATTGATCCAACTACTGGTCGTCCGATTAGTCACAAGTTAGTGTCTGTGACAGTGATTGATAAGAGTAGTATGGTCGCCGATGCATTAGCGACGGCTATTACTGTATTAGGACCTGAAAATGGGTTAAAATTTGCAAATAAGCTTCATCAACCTGTTTTTTTATTAACTAAACAAGGCGATGGATTTGTTGAATCTTATACGCCTGAATTTGAACCCTTTTTTGTAAAGGAATAAACATGATCTATTTTATTGCCACGTTTGTTGTTTTTTTATTGGTTATTGTTGCGATGGCAATTGGTTATATAGTTAACCAAAAAACAATCGGTGGGAGCTGTGGTGGTTTAGCCTCTGTTGGTATCGATAAAGAATGTGATTGTCCTGAACCTTGTGATAATCGTAAAAAGAAAGAAGCAGAAGAAGCTCGTACGTTAAAGCTACAAGCTGAAACACGTATTCTATAATCTTCTTTTACATTTACTTCAAAAGGTAGCATTTCTATGCTTGTGCGCCATTAAATGGCGGTATTAAGTAATAGATAATGTTACCTTTTTGCTTTTTGTAACCACCTATCTAGTGAGTTCGCAAAGTTTTGTTTATCTTTGTCTGAGAATTTATTGGGTCCTCCACTGATTTGACCAACACTACGTAGTTCTTCTGCCAGATTACGCATTGCGAGTCGTTGTCTGACATTATCAGCTGTGTATAGCTCTCCGCGTGGGTTTAATGCAATGATGCCTTTTTCCACTAATTCAGCGGCTAATGGAATATCTTGAGTGATGACTAGATCTTTTAAGGCGACATGCTGACTAATGTAGTTATCCGCAACGTCAAAACCCTGTGATACTTGAACTGTTTTTACTAAAGCGGTCCTTTTTACAGGAAGGGGGGAGTTTGCAACAAAGATAAGCTCGGTCTGTGTTCTTATGCTTGCTCTTAATACCATTTCTCTTACAGATACTGGACAAGCATCTGCATCAATCCAAATTGTCATAGTTATTCCTTGATCTTTAAAGGTTAAATATAACAAAAAAACTATTATTAATTAATCATTATATTTCACTCATTATTTAACGATTAAATTATAATTTATTTAAATATTAATTAGTTAGCTTGGTTTTGTTGTGGTGCTGGTTGGCAATATAAAGTTCATTATTTTTAGAGTATTCAATTTTCTTTTTTGATTATTACCGGTGTTATCGAAAGGTTCATGATGGTGATAGCTTTGATAATGAAGTTTTTGATAATGTCGGTAATAATGTTATTAAGTGTATTGTTAAAAGTATTGTTGATGATATTGAAGAAAGCTTTACCTCCTAGATTCGCATAGTAAGCGGGGTTTATTTAAAAATTAGTTTAAGGGGGAATATGCTCAATCATTTAAACTAGTTAAATGATTAAAAAGAGAAGTGAGAGCTTACTTTTACAAATGAAGGTATTACTTGTTTCTTACTTTTCTACTAAATAATATTAATTCACATTCTTTTTTGTATTTTAGTGTGTTGATAAATATGCGTTTTTATTTATTGTTACGAATTTATTTAATGTTTTTTTTATATTTTAATTAAATAGCTATTGACACCTTTTTAAACCTATATATAATCTTTTTTAGCTTGAAAGTTCGTTTTATATTTATGTACTTTGTTCCGTATTAATGTACCGAATCCTATACATCATAAGTAATAGCAACACTTCTAGCCAACTGCCTTGATTTTTTTAAGGTTAAATTACTCAAATATATTAGGATATACACATGTCTACTACTACTGGTACAGTTAAATGGTTCAACGAATCTAAAGGTTTTGGTTTCATCGAGCAAGAAAACGGTCCTGACGTTTTCGCACATTTCTCTGCTATCGCAAGCACTGGTTTTAAAACTCTTGCTGAAGGCCAAAAAGTACAGTTCACTGTTACTCAAGGTCAAAAAGGTCCTCAAGCAGAAAACATCGTAGCTCTTTAATATTGCTTCGATGAGCGTTTACCGCTCATTCTGATTGAAAAAAAGGTAGGTTACTGACTTGCCTTTTTTTATACCTGAAACAAAATATTCTACACAATCAACCTATTATTTTTCCTATCTAGCTAATTAACCTTATTTCTTTCTTATGGTTAAACCTCTTCATTATTATTCTTTTAATTCCATTCTTACTCGTGGCTAGTTAAAATATTTCGTATATTGTGACTATTTTCATCAATAAATTTTATCAAAAAAACTGCTTCTATGGCTGTTATCAATCAACACACATTATTCAACCGCTACTCGAGCTATTACGTTAAAATTATAAAATAGGACCCTTCGTGCGATTAAAGACGGTAATTCTTATCATTGCTGTTTTAAGCTCTTATAAATAGCCATAAGTTCGTTCTAGTTCGTCAGCTATTGATCTTTATATTTAGGTTTTGTTCACTGCCATCTACTTATTTCTACATCTTGAATGGTAATTAGCTTAGACGACGATCACATACGACAAGAGGTTTCAATGGTTACAATAGGCTACTAAGCTATTTTTTATTAGAAGCCTTAAACTACAGCTATTAATGACGTATTAATTTTCGTTTTTCAAAGGGTAATATGACGGTGAATATAGAACCTTTACCTATTTCACTACTAACTTTAATCTCTCCATTATGTTGGTGAATAATTGAATAGCTAATTGATAGCCCTAGGCCAGTTCCTTTCCCTAGCGCTTTTGTTGTATAGAATGGAGTAAATATATCGTTGATTTTATTAGGATCAATACCAGATCCTGAGTCTGATACTTGAATGTATAAGTTGTTCTCTTGTACATGGGATTTGAAGAAAACAACTTTATTTTGTGATGTTTCAACGGAGTCTTTTGCATTTATTAATAAATTAATAAGTACCTGTTCAATTTGTGTTTTGTTGCAAAATAAAGCAGGTAGAGAAGGGGGAATAACTTGCCTTAATTCAACATTGTCCTGATTGTATTGATTAATAACTATACCAATAACATTATTGAAAATAGTGTTTGGGATTTCTTTCTGATAATTATCTAATTCACTATCTCGTCCAAAACTACCTACTTGTTTAACAATTTTTTCTATTCGGTCACTTTGTTCTACGATCGCTTTACAGCTTTTCTCAACTAAATGGTAATTCCCATTATGTAAATTATCTAGGCACATATCGGTGTGTATACAGATAACCTGTAAAGGTTGATTTATTTCATGTGCAATACCTGCAGCTATCTCGCCTAATGAGGCCAACTTGTTTGACTGAATAAGCTTGGCTTGACTATTTTTCCATTCATCATTAATGCGCTTATATTGTTCTTTGTCCTTAATATGTTTTTTATTCATGCTGTAATATAAAGTTAATAACTTGACCGTAATTGCAGCTAACAATGAAATAAGTAATGAAAAAATAAGGAATAAATCACCATTTGGAGCTGAGATATGCGACCAAATCATAAGTTGCCATTGATGCCCATACAAAGTGATTGTTAGTTGATTGGTAATATCATTAATGTGCGTTTTTTCAGGCAAAGAACTAAATAATGTAATGCCATTTTCTGATAAGGCAAAAGGCTTGGTTATCTGATAGGTATCTATTTTATGCCTCATTAACATATCTATATTTAATGATACTTCGATATAACCAACCAGCGCCTGTTCTATGATAAGGGGAAATTGTAAATTAAGTTCTAATTTATTATCTTCGGAATAGCTTGAGCGGCTAGTATAAACAAATGTTGAAATAACCTTTTCTTTTTCCATAGGGAGATGGCTACGAGCACGTAATTGCTGCTTTCTAAGCATAGGATCTGAGTGCTCAATCAGGTCTCCGGGTGGTAACGAAAATTGATTTTGTTCAACCAGTGGGAATAATTGTATTTTTTTAATCGTGCGGTTGATTCGTTTTAATGCATTCGTATCACTTTGCCAGTGTTGATTAAGGTCTTCAAGAGTCAACCACCGGTTGGTGACTAATTGAATTATTTCAGCATTATTTTCAATTGCCCCTCGAATATTAAAACTAATACTTTTACCTTCCACTTCAATATTGTTTTGTTGTACTTTGATTTCTTCTTTAATAAGTTGTGCAGAAATAAAGTATGAAATACTTAATCCAATTAAAAAAACAAAAACACAGTAAATATTTGACTTCAATTTATTTCCTTAAACCATCTAATGCTAAATTACTCTAGATTAGGCATAATACGTTAAATTTATAGATTTTGAGATCAAAGCGATCATTATTGAGATTAAAGGCAAGGAATTTAAATGACAGCGTTAGGTTTTACTACAAAAATAGTACATGCAGATCATCAATTAGGATTAGAAGCAGGTGCCGTCCATGCTCCAATACATAACTCAGTACCATTTGGTTTTAAAGATGTTCAAGGGTTAATTGACGTATTTCAAGGTCAACCTGGTCATGCTTATGCTCGCTCTTCAACACCCACTTTAGATGCTTTATGTAAAAAAATTCAAAAAATAGATAATGGTATAGCCACGGCTGTTTTTTCCTGTGGTATGTCAGCTATAGTGGCTACGTTTTTGACACTTTTAAAATCTGGTGATCATCTAATTTGTAGTCGATTTTTATTTGGCAATACAACGTCACTTTTAGGGACGTTACAGGACTATGGTATCGATGTAACATTAGTTGATGCAACAGATATCAATGACGTCACTGGTGCGCTAAACAGTAATACTAAAATGGTTTTTGTAGAAACGATTGCTAATCCAGTAACCCAAGTGAGTGCGTTAGCTGAAATTGGCGATTTATGTGAAGCAAATGGCCTTGTGTACGTTATTGATAATACAATTACTTCAAGTTATTTATTCGATGCGACTACCGTGAAAGCAAGTTTAATTGTCACTTCATTATCTAAATACGTTGCTGGCCATGGCAATGCAATGGGAGGCTCTGTTACAGATACTGGTTTATTTAATTGGGAAAACTATCCAAATATTTATGAGGGTTATCGAAAAGGTGATTCTAAAATGTGGGGGATCAGTCAAATTAAGAAAAAAGGATTACGTGATATGGGAGCTTGTTTAAGCTCACAGGGCGCACACCTTATTTCTGTTGGCAGTGAAACCATGGAGTTGCGCATGGATCGCCAAGCTATTAATACAATGGCGCTAGCTAAATTGTTAGATGCACATCCTAAAGTGGCTAAAGTGTATTACCCTGGTTTAGAAAATCATCCTCAACATCAACGTGCTAAAACATTATTTAATGGATATGGTGCGCTATTAAGCTTTGATTTAATTGATGGTATTGATTGTTGTGATTTTTTGAATAAATTAAATCTAGTTATTAGTGCAACACATCTAGGCGATAATCGTACCTTAGCATTGCCCGTTGCTCCAACTATATACTTTGAAATGGGACTCGCACTGCGTCAACAAATGGGGATCAGTGAGAATATGATCCGCTGTTCAATTGGCATTGAAAATACAGCTGACTTGATTGCTGACTTTGAACAAGCATTGGCATAATTAACAGTCATAAAAAAGAGGTTACGGCCTCTTTTTGTATGTTCGGATTAATAGTAATGATGCATTTTATTGTTTTTGGCTTAAGTTTGTTATTCCTCTCCGTTGGCGTTATTGCAAAGGACAGTAATTCCGATGCAGAGTTAACAACAGTGGGGTATACACTTGCCAATTATGAAGTCTGTGAGTTATTAGCAAAACAAAAAAATGACCCAGTGATGGGTTTTTATTATGCGCAAATGCATCAGTTAAGTGAGCTTGAGTATCAAGGCTACACTGAAGGTAAATTACAGGTAATTGAAAAAGAAAGAGCTAAAGCACTCTCTCTATTAAGGAAAGTGAGCAGCGCTAGTATGCTCCAGCTCTGCTCAAATAGGTTTGATCCTGTTTCTCGTCAGCATTATCAAATAAAATTATCTGAACAATAAAGTGAAGAGTAAGGCTGATATTAAGACAGTCAATAATTGTTAGCTATCAGTAGATATTTTACCTGTTTAATTAACTTACTTTACTCTTCTTTAACTTCACCCCAGACTGCCGCAGGGTCAACCATTGTTGATTTTTGCTCGGCAGACTCAGTTGCTTTCTTTTGTTTTGGTTTTACTTTTACGGCTTCAATTGCAGGCGTTTCTTCAGATTCTTTTTTTACTTCTGCTTTTTTAACTCGTATTATATTACCCGCTAATTTATATCCATTTAATTGTTTAATAGCAGCTTTTGCTTCACCTACTTTAGGCATTTCAACAAAAGCAAACCCCTTTGAAGCACCTGTTTCTTTATCTAATACCAGATTACAAGATTGTATATTACCGTGCTCTTTAAACAGGGACAGTAGTTTTTCTTCGGTGGTGGCTTTTGCTAGATTACGGACTAATAATTTCATTGGAACTCACTTAATTGGATAATTTCTCTTATTTTAGCAGGAAGTTAAATCGATTGCTGATTAAAGCGTAATGAATAAAGCTTATAAGCTATTTTTAATAAAAGATGTAATAAAAAGGTGCGTATTCATTTCGTGTTATCAATTTTATTAGTTGAAATAGATGATTCAAGTAATAAACATTTTATTGTTCGACAATGCACCTGTTAGGTGAGTCTACGTGCAGAATGGCTGAATTTTTTATTGATATTTACCTTTTATCACAGGCGCTATTATTTCGATGTTCCAGAATGAAAAAACGTTTTTATCGAACTAACTGTAGGCATAATAAAAATACATATTAACCCTAAGTTAACCTTGCAAAGATTATAATGGTGGACACCAGATCAGAATAATAGAAATGAAAGTCGTGATTATAGCAAGCAGTTAAGTTTACAGCTTCACTGTGCTGTATTGCTTCACTTATGTACTGTTGAGGTTATTTCAATTGAGATTGAAAGCCGACTTAACGGTATTATTTTAGCACTTTTTACAAACAGACTACACCTTATCAAAATACCCAATTATCTTTAATAAAAATTCAAGTGGAGAAAAAATTGAAACAAGTACAGCCAATTTTAGGGCGTAAAGGCACATTGCTATTTTTAGTCATCATTAGTGCTTTCCCTCCGCTAACGATGGACCTATACCTGCCCGCATTGCCGCAGATGGTCGAGGTATTAAATACTAATCAATCGATGGTCAATTTAACGTTAAGTGCCTATTTTGTTACCTATGCAATAGGGTTACTCTTCTGGGGACCTTTAAGTGAAAAATTTGGCCGTAAACCGATCCTATTAACCGGTATCATTATTTATATTATTGCCAGTGTGTTCTGTGGTTTGTCGGTTTCAGTTGAACATTTAATTTTTTCTCGTATTGTCCAAGCTTTTGGTGGTAGTGCTATCACAGTGGTCGCTACCGCGATTATTAAAGATCTTTATGATGGTAGAGAGCGCGAGAAAATAATGGCAACGATTATGTCATTAGTGATTATAGCTCCCATGGTTGCTCCAGTTTTGGGGGCATTTTTATTAAAAGTTGCTTCTTGGCACATGATGTTTTATACGCTTGCTGCATTTGGTGTGTTTGCTACGTTTTTTGCATTATGTTATCGCGAAACACTTGCCACTCGATATACTGGCTCTGTATTGCGTTCATGGGGGCGTTTGGGAACAGTATTAAAAAATCCTCAATTTATTTCATTGTTAGCCATTTTTTCGATTGTACCAATGGCTCTAATGGCTTTTTTAGCCGCTGGTTCTTACATCTATATTAATAACTTTGGACTAACTGAGCAGGAATTTAGTTATGCATTTGCCTTTAATGCCTTTTTTGCTTCATTTGGACCGGTTATTTATATCAAGTTATCAAAAGTCATTAACGTACAAAAAATCATTACAGGTTGTTTTTTACTATTAACGGTTTGTGGCTGTGTAACTTACACCTACGGATATACTTCACCCTGGTTATTTGCTTTCTTAGCGGGACCTGCCACGTTATCTGTGATCATGATGAGGATACCTGGCACTAATCTTATGTTAGATCAACATGATAGCGATACTGGCTCAGTTGTCGCTATTATACAATTTTTAAGCATGATCTTTGGCGCATTGGGAATGACATTAGTATCGTTACGTCCTGAGTCATTGATCGAAAATCTAGGCTTAATTCAATTAATTATTGGCCTGACAGGGGGAGGGCTTTGGTTATTGATAAAAAACAGTCCTCATGTTGCTGATAAGTTAGTTAAAGTAGCTGGTTAAGCCATTAATTATGCAGTTTATTTTTATGGCGGTGTTGCTGTTATAGAGTAAGGGCGGCTAAAAGTGTTTTAGCCGCGATTCATAGTAAGGTGTTTATTGCAACTGCTTATCTGTTAGGGGTATGTTTTGTGTAGCTAAGCGATTTAAAGCGTCCTTTTGTTGTAAAATTGAACGTAATAGGAAATGAATTAGTTTTCTCAATTTGCTATAGTTCAGCGAAATTTACAAATCACTCATTTTCGCAAAATATAATTATGTACATAGCTATGCGCGTAACTGTGCATCTAGTTATCTACATATTAAGAGAAAACTAAAAATGGCAGACGCTAAGTTCTTAGAAGCCGTCAACTGTAGACGCACATTCGCAATCATATCTCACCCTGATGCTGGTAAAACAACGATCACAGAAAAAGTACTTTTATTCGGAAATGCGTTACAAAAAGCAGGAACAGTTAAAGGTAAAAAGTCTGGACAACATGCAAAGTCTGACTGGATGGAGATGGAAAAAGACCGCGGTATTTCTATCACTACATCGGTAATGCAATTTCCCTATGGCGGTGGCTTAGTTAACTTACTTGATACGCCTGGGCATGAAGATTTCTCTGAAGATACTTACCGTACGCTAACAGCAGTTGACTCATGTTTAATGGTTATTGATGCCGCAAAAGGTGTTGAGCAACGTACTATTAAATTAATGGAAGTAACCCGTTTACGTGATACACCAATTATCACTTTCATGAATAAATGTGACCGTGATACACGTGATCCCGTTGATTTAATGGATGAGGTTGAAGACGTACTTAATATTGCCTGTGCACCTATTACTTGGCCAATTGGCATGGGTAAAGAATTTAAAGGTGTTTACCATATATTACGTGATGAAGTTATTTTATATGAATCAGGGCAAGGCCATACTATCCAAGATGTTCGTATCATTAAAGGGTTGAATAACCCTGAAGTGGATAAAGCAATACCTAACCATGCTGATGATTTGCGTGAAGAGATGGAGTTAGTAATAGGGGCATCGAATGAATTTGATCAGGCTCTGTTCTTATCTGGTGAATTAACTCCTGTATATTTTGGTACGGCATTAGGTAACTTTGGTGTCGACCATGTCTTAGATGGTTTAGTTGAATGGGCTCCCAAGCCATTGCCAAGAGAAACAGTGCAACGTGTTGTAGAGCCTACGGAAGAAGCGTTTTCCGGTTTTATCTTTAAAATTCAAGCTAATATGGATCCGAAGCATCGTGACCGTATTGCATTTATGCGTATTTGCTCTGGTAAATATGAGAAAGGCATGAAAATGCACCACGTGCGTACTGGTAAAATGGTCAGTATTTCAGATGCGGTAACCTTTATGGCCGGTGACCGAGCTGCAGCAGAAGAATCATTTTCTGGTGATATTATTGGTTTACATAACCACGGTACCATTCAAATCGGCGATACATTTACTACCGGTGAAGATCTTAAATTTACTGGTATTCCAAACTTCGCCCCTGAAATGTTCCGTCGCATCCGTTTAAAAGATCCTTTAAAACAAAAACAATTGTTGAAAGGATTAATGCAATTATCCGAAGAGGGTGCTGTTCAAGTGTTCCGTCCATTACGTAGTAACGATTTGATCGTTGGTGCTGTTGGAGTATTGCAGTTCGAAGTGGTTGTACAGCGCTTAAAATCAGAATATAAAGTGGATGCTATTTACGAAGGTATTAGTGTTGCCACCGCATTATGGGTGGATTGCGAAAATCCAATTAAAATGGCTGAATTCGAGAAAAAAGCATTCGATAACTTAGCATTAGATGGCAGTAATAATTTAACTTACGTTGCACCAACAATGGTCAACTTAAATTTAGCGATTGAACGTTATCCGGATGTGCGTTTCCGTAAAACACGTGAACACTAATTAGATATTGTGTATTAGATACGTTTATTCAGTATTGTTTATTAGGCCTTCTTCATTAGGTATTGTTAATTAGCTAATTGCTTTGGCAAAACTGAAAAGATTTTATTCTAGATAAACTGATGCAGATAAACTGATGCAGATAAACTGATGCAGATAAACAGCTAATAGTCACAAAAATAAAGCGTCTCAGGGCGCTTTTTTCTTTTTATTCCTTCCCTTTCTTACTACTCCAGTTAAAACGTTGTCGATCTCCCTCTTAAATATCCTTACACAGCCCTTGTGTAGACGGTGTCGTTATTTTTATATAAATTTTCTTTTCTGAGTTTATATCTCGACGTATTATAGAATAATGCCATGATCAATCATTGTAGGCCCTTACAGCAAGGTGGAATATGTTTATTGATAGTCATTGTCACTTTAATTTTGAACACTTTAAAGTTAATCGTAAATTGCTTATGTTTGCACTTAATAATGCTCACATTAATAAACTCATTATTCCTGGTACAGATGCGCAACGTTGGCCTGAAATCATCAAATTAACGAAGCAATACGAGGGGTTATATTTTGCGTTAGGGCTTCATCCTCATTTTTTAACTGATTTCGAACCACAACAACTTATACAACTTGAACATCTATTAACTAAAACGCGTCAACAATCAGGAAGTAAATGTGTTGCCCTAGGTGAAATTGGCCTAGATAAGCTCATTGATAGCGATTTAGCCTTACAAGAAAGCGTGTTCTTAGCGCAACTTGCCATTGCCCAGTCATTAAAGCTTCCGGTTATTTTACACGTCGTAAAAACACAATCCCGAGTACTGGATCTATTGAAACAGGTAAATTTTAGCTATGGAGGGGTTTACCATGCATTTTCAGGGAGCGCGGAAATAGCCAAAGAGTTCATTAAATTAGGTTTTAAGTTAGGTATCGGAGGTGTGATCACTTATCCGAGTGCTAAAAAAACCAGAAGTGCATTACAACAACTGCCTCTTTCAAGCCTAATATTAGAAACAGATGCCCCTGATATGCCTGTATATCAACAAATTGCGACAAATAACTCCCCTGCTAATTTACCGATCATCTTTAATGCACTTTGTGAACTGCGTGAAGAGTCAGCAAGCGTGCTTGAACACCAAGTTTATAATAACACCTTAAGCATTTTCTCTATAGACGATGACTAATGCTACTAACTAGCGTAAAATAGCCGCTTTTCTAAATACAGTTAGTGAAACATTGTTTCCAGAATAAGGTGATGGTTAATGACTCAATATCCAATGACAGCAAAAGGCGCTGATATTTTGCGTGCTGAATTAGAGCAATTAAAAACAGTAAAACGTCCTGAAATTGTTCACGCTATTGCTGAAGCCCGTGAACATGGTGATTTAAAAGAGAATGCTGAATACCATGCTGCGCGTGAGCAACAAGGGTTTTGTGAGGGCCGCATTCAAGATATCGAAGCGAAGTTATCAAATGCACAAATTATTGATGTAAGTAAAATTGCTAACAATGGTAAAGTTATTTTCGGTGCAACGGTAACGATTGTTAATGCAGAAACAGATGAAGAAGTTACGTATCAAATCGTTGGTGATGACGAATCTGATATTAAAAAGAACTTAATTTCAATCAACTCACCGATTGCACGTGGTTTAATTGGAAAAAGTGTGGATGATGAGATATCAATTACAACACCGGGTGGTGTGATTGATTATGATATTATCAAAGTTGATTATATTGCTTTGTAATAGATAATAAAAAGCCCAGATTATCTGGGCTTTTTATTAGAAGAATAGTATTAAACGTAAATTATTTACGTGGTAATTCTATTTTCTTAGCTTCACTTGGGCGGAATAAAACAACTATATGTCCAATTTTAGCAATCGCTAGTGATTCTGTTTCACGTACAATCGCATCGATAATAAGTTGTTTAGTTTCACGATCATCGGTCGCTATTTTTACTTTAATTAATTCATGGTGGCTAATAGCGTTTTCAATCTCAGCTAATACACCTTCGGTTAAGCCATTTTGTCCCAGTAATACAACTGGTTTTAAAGGATGAGCTAAACCTTTTAAAAATTGTTTCTGTTTGTTTGATAATTTCATGCAAATATCTTTCATTAAGGGTTGAAAATGGTTCATTCTACCCTTAAATATTAACCTTTACTATTTAGATTATTATTTATCCTAACTATTCATCCACTAAAGGAAGTAATTGTGGCAAAACCAGACAGTACAAATCGTCTTAAAAAGAGTGCATCGGGCAGTTCAAAGAGATGGATGCATGAGCATGTAAATGATTTTTATGTGAAAGAAGCTAATAAACAAGGTTTACGTTCACGTGCTGTTTTTAAATTGGATGAAATTAACGGTAAAGACAAACTTATCCGCTCTGGTATGACTGTGGTCGATTTAGGCGCAGCGCCGGGAAGTTGGTCACAATGGGCTGTTGATAAAGTGGGTTCAAAGGGAAAAGTAATTGCCTGTGATATATTACCAATGGATTCAATTGCAGGTGTTGATTTTTTACAAGGCGATTTTCGTGAAGAAGTGGTCTTAAATGCATTGCTAGAACGTATTGGTGATAATAAAGTTGATGTGGTGTTATCGGATATGGCACCAAATATGAGTGGTAACACTGGTATTGATCAACCAAAATCGATGTATTTAGTTGAGCTAGCATTAGAAATGTGCCGTGATGTACTTGTGAAAGACGGTAGTTTTATCGTTAAAGTATTTATGGGAGCAGAGTATGAATTCTATATTAACGAAGTGCGAAAACTATTTAAATCCGTCAAAACAAGAAAACCAGATTCTTCAAGAGCAAGATCGCGAGAAGTTTATTTAGTGGCGACTGGTTTTAAACTGTAGTAATCTGATTTAATATTATATTCTTTTCATTTTTAACACGAGGTTTACATCTTGAACGATATGGCAAAAAACCTGATATTGTGGTTAGTCATCGCAGTAGTCTTAATGTCTTTATTCCAAGGCTTTGGATCAGACGAAACAAAAAAATCACAAATCGACTACACCACTTTTAATAAAGAAGTAAGCCAAGGGCAGATCCAACAAGTACAAATTAATGGACAAGAAATTAAAGGTTTAAAAAGTAACCAAACTCCGTTTGTTACTTATATTCCTGCGCCAGATTTAGACTTAATGAATTACCTTATTAAAAATGATGTAAAAGTAGAAGGAACACCTCCAGAAGAAACTAGTTTCTTAGCGTCTATTTTTGTTTCGTGGTTCCCTATGCTGTTATTAATTGGTGTTTGGATCTTCTTTATGCGCAACATGCAAGGTGGCGGTAAAGGCGGCGCAATGTCATTTGGTAAGAGTAAAGCTAAATTGATGAGCGAAGACCAAATTAAAACAACATTTGCTGATGTCGCTGGTTGTGATGAAGCCAAAGAAGATGTTGTGGAGCTGGTCGATTACTTAAAAGATTCAACTAAATTCCAAAAATTAGGCGGACGTATTCCAACTGGGGTTTTATTAGTTGGTCCTCCTGGTACAGGTAAAACACTTTTAGCTAAAGCGATTGCTGGTGAAGCTAAAGTACCATTCTTCTCAATTTCAGGTTCTGATTTTGTTGAAATGTTTGTCGGTGTTGGTGCATCTCGTGTGCGTGATATGTTTGAACAAGCTAAAAAATCGGCACCTTGTATCATCTTTATCGATGAAATTGATGCAGTCGGTCGTGCTCGTGGCGCTGGTATGGGTGGTGGTAATGATGAACGTGAGCAAACATTAAACCAAATGCTAGTTGAAATGGATGGTTTCGAAGGTAATGAAGGTATTATTGTGGTTGCTGCGACGAACCGTCCAGATGTACTCGATGCGGCCTTATTACGTCCAGGTCGTTTTGACCGTCAAGTTGTTGTTGGTTTACCTGATGTACGTGGTCGTGAGCAAATTCTAAAAGTACATATGCGTAAAATACCACTGGATGAAGATGTGAAAGCAACCGTCTTAGCGCGTGGTACACCTGGTTTCTCTGGTGCCGATTTAGCTAACTTAGTTAATGAAGCTGCATTGTTTGCTGCACGTGGTAACAAACGCACAGTGTCAAAAGAAGACTTTGAACAAGCGCGTGATAAAATATTAATGGGCTCTGAACGTCGTAGTTTGGTAATGACAGTTAAAGACAAAGAGTCAACTGCTTATCATGAAGCGGGACATGCAATCGTGGCTAAATTAGTACCACAGCATCATCCAATTCATAAAGTAACGATTATTCCTCGTGGACGTGCTTTAGGGGTAACTCAGTTCTTGCCTGAAGGCGATCAAATTTCTCAAAACAAAGATGAGTTAGAAAGTAGTATTTCGGTTGCCTATGGTGGTCGTATTGCTGAAGAGCTTATTTATGGCGCACAAAAAGTATCAACGGGTGCGTCACAGGATATTAAACAAGCCTCTGCTATTGCACGAGCAATGGTTACGGAGTGGGGTTTCTCTGAGAAATTAGGACCTATTCTATTAACAGGTGAACAAGGTAGCTTACGTTCTAATGTTGTCTCACATGAAACGGGTAAAGTGATTGATGATGAAGTAAAACTATTTATCGATACTAACTATAAACGCGCTTTCAAGTTATTAAGTGACAATATTGATATTTTACATGCAATGAAAGAAGCATTAATGAAATATGAGACTATCGATGCCAATCAAGTTGATGACTTAATGGCGCGTGTAACTGTTCGTCCTCCAAGTGATTGGGATGATGAAAAAGAAGTTGAGTCACTTAAAGAGAAAAAATCGACTATCGATATGGTTAAACCAGAGAAATCGACAATTGATATCGATAAGTCTGAAAAATCTAATATCAATATGGTTAGGCCTGAGAAAAAGAAAGTAGATACTGAAAAAGATGTTGATCTTGAAAAACCTGCAGATGTTGAAAAACCAGAAACGGTGGAAACAACTGACACGTTAACTGATCAAGATAAAGACAATAAATAAAGTATTTATTTTGTTTCATTTATCTAAAAAAACCTAAGCTTGCTTAGGTTTTTTTTAATCTTAATTCTGGCTAATAAAAGTACACTGCAATGATATTAACTAACGGTAAAAAAATACTTAACCTTGAATACCCCCAAATAATGGGTATTTTGAATGTTACACCGGATTCATTTTCCGATGGTGGACAGTATGCTCATATTGAACAAGCTGTTTCTCGTGCTAAAGAGATGATTGAGCAGGGGGCAACGATTATTGATATCGGCGGCGAATCAACGCGTCCTGGTGCAAGTGATGTTTTATTAAATGAAGAGCTAGAACGGGTTATTCCTGTCATTGATGCCATTAAAAAAGAACTTAATTGCTGGATTTCTGTTGATACTAGCAAAGCAAAAGTGATGACGGAAGCTGTCCAAGCGGGCGCTGATATCATCAACGATATACGGGCATTACGAGAAGAGGGAGCGTTAAAAGCTGCCGTAGATGCTGGAGTGCCTGTTTGCTTAATGCATATGCAAGGGCAACCAAGAAGTATGCAAACAGCACCTGATTATAAAGATGTAGTTGTTGAAGTAAAAACATTTTTAATGGACCGCAGCAATACCTGTATTGACGCTGGTATTAAGGCTGAAAATATTATTCTCGATTTAGGTTTTGGTTTTGGAAAGTCTTTACAGCATAATTTTGAATTGTTAAATGCTACGCAGGAATTTATGGCGCTAGGTTTTCCTGTGTTGACAGGCGTTTCTCGTAAATCAATGTTTGGACAGCTTTTAAATCGTGATATAAATGGGCGATTAGCAGGAAGCTTAGCTGGGGCAATGATTGCCATGCAGCAGGGTTCAAAAATAATTCGGGTTCATGATGTTGCTGAGACGGTTGATGTCATGAAAGTATTAAAGCAGATAGATACTTTTAATTAACTTATTGGTATTAACCAATGACACCTATTAAGTGCTCTATTTTACTGACTAACATGACTTGTTTTTGGTTGTAAGTTTTGAAAGTAACTCAATCATTTGTATCAGTTTACACCTTAAACTAAGACTTTTAATGCAAAAAGTTAGAGTGCTTATTACTTGAATTCAAGATGCAATTACTATTACTTATTATAATAAGAGCTTTTCAATGAAGAAAAAATATTTTGGTACTGATGGTATTCGCGGCAAAGTTGGTGAATCTTTAATTACCCCTGAATTTGCATTAAAGCTAGGTTGGGCTGTTGGCCGAGTCTTAGCTAAATCTGGTAATAAAAAAGTATTAATTGGTAAAGATCCGCGAATTTCAGGTTATATGCTCGAAGCCGCACTCCAAGCAGGGCTTACTTCTGCAGGTGTTATTCCTGTTTTAATGGGGCCGATGCCTACCCCAGCTGTTGCTTACTTAACACATACTTTCCGTGCTACTGCTGGCATCGTAATTAGTGCTTCTCATAATCCATATTATGATAACGGTATTAAATTCTTCTCTGAGGAAGGACTTAAATTATCTGAAAAAGTAGAGTTAGAAATTGAAGCTGAAATTGATAAAGAATTAATTTGCGTCGATTGTAGCGAAATGGGGAAGGCTTATCGTATTAATGATGCGGCAGGTCGCTATATTGAGTTTTGTAAAAGTACTTTTCCTTCTCAGTATGATTTAAGTGGTCTTAAAATTGTTGTCGATTGTGCTAATGGCGCAACCTATCATATTGCTCCGTTAGTGATCAGTGAATTAGGTGCAGAAGTGATTACCATGGGTGTTCAGCCAAATGGTATTAATATTAATTTAAATTGCGGTGCTACTAGTATGGCTGCAATTGCTGAACGTGTGATCAACGAAAAAGCTGATTTTGGTATCGCATTTGATGGTGACGGCGATCGTGTGATGATGGTTGACCATACTGGGTATGTACTTGACGGCGATGAGATATTGTACATTATCGCACGCGATAAATTACGTAAAGGTACTTTAAATGGTGGGGCAGTGGGCACAATAATGTCCAACCTTGGTTTGGAGCAAGCTTTAAAAACATTAGGTATTCCTTTCGATCGTTCTGATGTGGGTGATCGCCATGTCATGGAGCTCATGAAAAAAAATGGTTGGAGTATTGGTTCAGAAATATCAGGTCATGTTATTTGCGCCGATTATTTAGCAACAGGTGATGGTATTGTTTCTGGTTTACAAGTGATCAGTGCGATGCAAGGTAGCCGAATGAATTTGCATGATTTACGACAAGGTATACGTAAATATCCTCAGATTGTTGAGAGTGTTCGCTATAATAATCAAATAGATCCGTTACAGGATAAAGACGTGTTAGAAGAACTGTCTCGTATCAAAGGGTTATTAGGCAACCGTGGTCGTGTTTTATTGAGAAAGTCAGGTACCGAGCCTGTATTTAGAGTTATGGTTGAAGCCGATGAAAGTGAAGAGCAAGTTATCGCTTATGCAAAATCATTAGCGAGTAAAGTAAAAATTTAAGTGGGTATACACAACTCAAAATAATAAAGTCTGTTTTAAATACTGTTAAAATAGAAAATATTGATGCTTTTTTATGCGGTTTTGTAAAGAAGCACCAACAGTTATTAATTTGTATTAATATTCACTTGTGATCCGCACTTGCATTGGGTAGTATTCGTCCGCTTCTTTGTGAGAGCATAAAGTTTTAATAAGATAAATTAGGTAATATAAATATGTATGAAATACTGTTAGTTGTTTATTTAATTGTTTCAATTATTTTAGTTGGTTTTGTTTTAATCCAACAAGGTAAGGGAGCTGGCATGGGTGCATCATTTGGCTCTGGCGCTTCTAATACAGTATTTGGTGCAGGTGGTTCTGGTAACTTCATGACCCGTACTACGGGTATCTTAGCATTAGCATTTTTTGTATTAAGCTTAGTACTAGGTAACCTTTCTACGCATAAAGTATCTGTAAATGATGACTTTTCAAACCTAGCTGTTGAAGAAGTTGTAGAAGTACCTGTTGAAGTAGATACCTCGACTCAGATTCCTGAGTAATATTTTTAAAGCGGATATGGTGGAATTGGTAGACACGCAGCCTTGAGGGGGCTGTGGCTTAGGCCGTGAGAGTTCAAGTCTCTCTATCCGCACCAAACATTAGATTTTAGATTGCACTGAGATCACACTTTATATATAATGACCTCGTTTTCAGCGTGATAGAAAATAAAAAGTATTCTTACTTAGATAAAGTTTTAGTTTAGATGTTAATTAAAACATTTAAATAATAGTTCGGACGCGAGATGGAGCAGTCTGGTAGAAGTTAGTCGGGCTCTTTCTTAGCGGTAAAAAGGCGAAGGTCGTAGGTTCAAATCCTGCTCTCGCAACAAGTGTTCTCACTTAGATAAAGTTTTAATTTAAATGTTAATTAAACATTTGAATAATAGTTCGGACGCGAGATGGAGCAGTCTGGTAGCTCGTCGGGCTCATAACCCGAAGGTCGTAGGTTCAAATCCTGCTCTCGCAACCACATTTTAGTGTATGTTTTAAGGAAAGCTCATCGGGCTTGACTCTTAATAAAACACTGGCGAAGGTTGTAGTTGTTAAATTGAACTCCCTGAACCACATTCGATATTGTAGTTTCCTATCGCAATATCTGTTTGATTCAATCAAACAAAACGAATGAAGCTCCAATTTATTGGGGCTTTTTTGTTATTTGCGTATTTGATTTTGTATTTAATACGTTTAACTGACAACTTATGTTTATCAAAAATAAACATAAGTTGTTATTTGAAATAGGGCTATATGCCCTTTTTTTGTTTCTGAAAGGGGATAGATTTGGCAAGTTTAGAAGAGCGTCTAACTGAAATGTTAGCGCCAAGTGTTGAAGATCTTGGCTATGAGTTAGTGGGCATTGAATACGTTCGTGCGGGTAAACACTCCACATTACGTGTTTATATTGACCAAGAAGAAGGTATTTTAGTAGATGACTGTGCAGCTGTAAGCCGCCAAGTCAGTGCTATTATGGATGTTGAAGATCCAATCACTAACGAATACACACTAGAAGTATCTTCTCCGGGATTAGAAAGACCACTATTTAATGCGGCACAATATGCTGCGTTTTTAGGTGAAGAAGTAAAAATACAACTACGTATGCCGATTCAAAATCGTCGTAGATGGAAAGGTGTGATCAGCAATGTCGATGGTGAAATCATTTGTATTGCAGTAGAGGGTAAAGAAGAGCGTTTTGCGCTGAGTAATATCCAAAAAGCGAACATAGTTCCGAAATTTGATTAATTAAGGCGTTAAAAATGAATAATAAAGAAATTTTATTGGTTGTTGAAGCTGTTTCAAATGAAAAAGGCTTACCAAGAGAAGCGATTTTTGAAGCATTGGAAAGTGCACTGGCTATTGCAACAAAGAAGAAGTACGAATTAGAAATTGAAGTGCGCGTTGACATTGATCGTGAAACTGGACATTTTGATACTTTCCGTCGTTGGTTAGTATTAGAGTCAGATGCTGAAATGGAAAATCCCGCAAAAGAGATGACTTTTGAAGCTGCTCAATATGATAGCCCTGAGATCCAAGTTGGCGAATTTATTGAAGATGAAATTGATTCTGTTACTTTTGACCGAATTACAACACAAACTGCAAAACAAGTTATCGTACAAAAAGTACGTGAAGCTGAGCGTGCACAAGTTGTTGCACAATATGCAGAAAAAGAAGGTGAATTAATCACTGGTGTTGTTAAACGTATGACACGTGATAGCATCTTATTAGATCTTGGTAACAATGCAGAAGCGGTTATTTTCCGTGATGAAATGCTACCTCGTGAAAATTTCCGTCCAGGTGACCGTTTACGTGGTTTGTTGTTTGCTGTTCGCCCTGAAGCTCGTGGCGCTCAATTGTTTATGACACGTACACAACCTGAAGTATTAGTTGAGTTGTTCCGCTTAGAAGTGCCAGAAATTGCGGAAGAGATGATCGACTTAATGGGTGCTGCTCGCGATCCTGGTTCACGTGCGAAAATTGCAGTGAAATCAAATGACCAACGTATCGACCCAATCGGTGCTTGCGTAGGTATGCGTGGCGCACGTGTACAAGCGGTTTCAAATGAGCTAGGCGGAGAGCGTGTTGATATTATCCTTTGGGATGAGAATCCAGCACAATTTGCAATCAATGCAATGGCGCCGGCTGAAGTAGCATCAATTGTTGTTGATGAAGATACACACAGCATGGATATTGCTGTAGAAGAAGAAAACTTAGCACAAGCAATTGGCCGTAATGGTCAAAATATTCGTTTAGCATCACAACTGACTGGTTGGGTATTAAATGTAATGACTGTAGCGGAATTAAAAACTAAGCATCAAGCTGAAGCGGATGGCGTAATTTCATTATTTACGTCAGCATTAGAGGTTGATGAAGACTTTGCTGGTGTATTAGTTGAAGAAGGTTTTAGTTCTCTAGAAGAAATTGCCTATGTTCCAGCTGATGAGTTACTAGCGATTGACGGTTTTGATGAAGAGATGGTTGAAGAGTTACGTACTCGAGCTAAAGATGTATTAGCGACAAAAGCACTTGCTGAAGAAGAAAGTTTAGAAGGTGCAAAACCAGCTGATGATTTATTAGCACTTGAAGGCTTAGAGCCGCACCTTGCATTTGTATTAGCAAGTAAAGGTGTAATTACGTTAGAAGACTTAGCAGAGCAAGCTGTTGATGATCTACTAGAGATTGAAAAACTAGATGCAGAAAAAGCAGCAGAGCTAATTATGGCTGCACGTAATATCTGTTGGTTTAGTGAAGATGCTTAATAGCGTCAGTATGGAGAAATAAATAATGTCAGAAATTCTATTAAAAGACCTCGCTAAAGACTTAAATAAATCTGAAGATACTTTAGTTAAACAGTTTGCCGATGCAGGTATAACTAAAAAAGCAAGTGATTCAGTGAGTGTTGAAGAAAAAGAAAAATTAACTACTTATTTGCAAAAGCAACACGGTGGCGAACAAAAACAAAAAATGACTTTACAACGTAAAACAAAAACAACGTTAAATGTTAAAGGTCAATCAAACGCTGTCAATGTTGAAGTGCGTAAAAAGCGTACTTTTGTAAAGCGTAGTGATGAAGAAATTCAAGCTGAAAGAGCTGCTGAGCAAGCATTAAAAGTAGAGGCTGAAGCTAAAATTCAAGCTGAACTTGATGCTAAAAAAGAACAAGCTGAAAAAGTATTAGCTGAAAAAATGGCAGCTAAGAAAGAAGCCGAAGCAAAAGCAAAAGCTGCTGCAGTAGCAAATAAGCAAAAACAAGCCGCTGCTAAGTCAACTAAAACAGATGAACAGCTGCAACTTGAAAAAGAAGAAGCTGATCTGCAGAAGAAAGCAGAAACAGAAGCGCTAGCTAAAATTGAAAAAGAAGCGGTACTACAAGCTGAGAATGCTAAAAAACTAGCTGAAGAAAATGCTGCACGTTGGGCTAAAGAAGAAGCAGACCGTAAAGCTGCTGAAGGTGCAGATTACCATGTAACTACATCATCAGAAGCGCGTGCTGCAGAAGATTCAGTTGATGCTAAAGCGGAAGGTCCAACACACCGTAAAAAGAAAAAGAAAGCGGTTGCTGATAAACCACTTGAAACACCTTACTCACGTCGTAATAACCGTAATAATCGTCGTGGTAAAAAAGGTGCAACAGCAACGCCATCTGCATTACAACAAGCGTTTGAAAAACCAGCCGCTAAAGTTGAACGTGACGTTAAAATTGGTGAAACGATTACGGTTGCAGAACTAGCAAGTAAAATGGCTGTTAAAGCAACTGAAGTGATCAAGGTAATGATGAAGATGGGTGCTATGGCAACTATCAACCAAGTTATCGACCAAGAAACAGCGACTATTGTAGCTGAAGAAATGGGTCACAAAGTTATCCTAACGAAAGAAAATGAGTTAGAAGAATCAGTACTAGCTGAAGCACAACAAGGTGGTGAGAAAACATCTCGTGCGCCAGTTGTTACTATCATGGGGCACGTTGACCACGGTAAAACTTCATTACTAGATTACATTCGTCGCGCTAAAGTTGCTGACGGTGAAGCAGGTGGTATTACACAGCATATCGGTGCTTACCATGTAGATACTGATAAAGGTATGATTTCATTCCTAGATACTCCTGGACATGCGGCGTTTACGTCGATGCGTTCTCGTGGTGCTAAAGCAACGGATATCGTTGTACTAGTAGTAGCGGCGGATGATGGTGTTATGCCACAAACTATCGAAGCGATTCAACATGCAAAAGCTGCGGGTGTTCCGCTAATGGTTGCAGTGAATAAAATCGATAAAGAAGGGGCAGATTTTGACCGTGTTAAAACTGAACTTTCACAGCATGATGTTATTTCTGAAGAATGGGGTGGTGAAAATATCTTCTCATTCGTATCTGCGAAAGTAGGTACTGGTGTTGATGAATTATTAGATAGCATCTTATTACAAGCTGAAATGTTAGATTTATCAGCTGTTTCAACGGGTCCTGCATCTGGTGTTGTTATTGAATCTCGTCTTGATAAAGGTCGTGGTCCAGTTGCATCTATTCTAGTACAGCAAGGCGAACTGAAACAGGGTGATATCGTACTTTGTGGTCTTGAATACGGACGTGTTCGAGCAATGCGTGATGAGAATGGTAATCCAATCGAATCTGCTGGTCCGTCTATTCCAGTTGAAGTTTTAGGTTTGTCTGGTGTTCCACAAGCGGGTGATGAAGCAACCGTTGTTAAAGATGAGAAAAAAGCACGAGAAGTTGCATTATACCGTCAAGGTAAATTCCGTGATATTAAACTTGCTCGTCAACAAAAAGCGAAACTTGAAAACATGTTCTCTAACATGGAATCTGGCGAAGTATCTGAGCTTAACTTAGTACTTAAAGCGGATGTACAAGGTTCACTTGAAGCAATCTGTGAGTCACTAAACAAACTATCTACTGATGAAGTTAAAGTTAACATTATCGGCCGTGGTGTTGGTGGTATTACTGAAACTGACGCTTCATTAGCATCAGCTTCTGGGGCAATCGTAATCGGCTTTAACGTTCGTGCTGATGCATCTGCGCGTAAGTTAATCGATAACGAAGCAGTTGAACTACGTTACTACAGTATTATCTACGACTTAATTGACGAAGTACGTGCTGCAATGAGTGGTTTATTAGCACCTGAGTTTAGACAAGAAATCACAGGTGTTGCTGATGTACGTGAAGTATTTAAATCTCCTAAGATCGGCGCAATCGCTGGTTGCATGGTGACAGAAGGTACTATTAAACGTAACAACCCAATTCGTGTACTACGTGAAAACGTGGTTATTTACGAAGGTGTACTTGAATCACTACGTCGCTTTAAAGATGACGCAACTGAAGTACGTAATGGTGTTGAATGTGGTATCGGTGTTAAGAACTACAACGATGTACGCGTAGGCGACCAAATAGAAGTATTTGAAATTATTGAAGTTAAACGTACTTTATAATTTCAATTTATAAATAATGATTAATAATGGGGGCTTTTGCCTCCATTCTCATTTAAAACAGCGCTTAATAAGTGCTGTGCTAGGAGTTAAAAATGGCAAAAGAATATAGCCGTGCTTCTCGAGTTTCTCAGCAAGTACAAAAAGAACTTGCTCGAATCTTACAACAAGAAGTGAAAGATCCACGCATTGGAATGGTGACTATTTCTGGTGTTGATATTACCCGTGACCTTGCTTATGCAACGGTATACGTAACCTTTTTTACTATTGGTGAACAGACAAACGATGAATCATTAAAGGGCTTAAATGCTGCTGCTGGTTATATCCGTCGTTTACTGGGCAAAGCAATGAAATTACGTATTGTTCCTGAAGTACGTTTTTGCTTTGACGAAACACTAACTGAAGGTTTACGTATTTCTGAATTAGTAAGCGGTGCAGTGAAAAACGATAAAGTTAAGCTTAAAGAAGCTGGCCGTGAAGAAGACGAGCTAGAAGCAACAGAAGAAGAGGAAGCGAAGTAATGGCAAAACGTGGAAAGGGTCGCCCGATCAATGGCATCGTATTATTAGATAAACCTACGGACATCAGTTCCAATCATGCATTACAACGTGTAAAACGAATTTTCTTTGCTCAAAAAGCAGGGCATACCGGTGCATTAGATCCACTCGCTACTGGTATGTTACCTGTTTGTTTAGGTGAAGCGACTAAGTTCTCGCAGTTCTTATTAGATTCAGATAAGCGTTATACCGTGACCGCTACTTTAGGTATTCGCACCGATACCAGTGACTCGCAAGGTGATGTGGTATGTGAAAAACCAGTTTCGGTAACGCAACAACAACTCGATACTGCATTAGATACTTTTCGCGGCGATATCATGCAAGTTCCTTCAATGTATTCAGCATTGAAATTTGAAGGAAAACCACTATATAAGTACGCACGTGAAGGTATTACGATTGATCGTCCTGCTCGTCCTATTACGGTTTATGAAATTAATCAGCTACGTTTCGAAGAAAATGAAATTGATCTTGATATTCATGTTAGTAAAGGTACCTACATTAGAACAATTGTAGATGACCTGGGGGAATTATTAGGTTGTGGCGCACATGTGTCGATGTTACGCCGTACACAGGTTGCAGACTATCCTTATGAACGCATGATCACTATTGACGAGCTCGAAGCGTTAATTGAGCAAGCTAAAGAAGAAGATGTTAGTCCTTATGACTTGTTGGATCCGCTATTGTTAGAAATGGATACTGCAGTTAAAAACTATCCTGAAGTTAATATTTCAGATGAGATGGGCGCTTATGTTTTACATGGCCAACCAGTACAAGTATTTGGTGCGCCAGATAATACGATTGTTAGGATCACTGTTGGTGAGCAGCATACTTTCATTGGTGTTGGTGAAATGAACGATGATGGTTTAATTGCACCGAAACGTTTAGCAAATTTAGATCTTTAAAATAAAGCTGAGATTTTTAAACAAAGCTCAGCATTTTAAATGAAATTTATATTGAAATAGATTGGCATAGTTAAGATGACTAAAATAGATTTTTCTCAAATAAATAAAACTGCCGCTGACTCTTTTAATCAGCAGCGTAATGTAATCAAACGCCTTGCAAAGGGCAAAACAGTACTTTGCGAGCAATGCCAGCAACCGTTAACGTTGACTGTCATCAGTGAAGGCGAAAGTGGTGTGCAATGCAGTAAAGGTTGTACCTTGATAAATTTAGAACTCGATAGTTAATTGGTCGAAAAAGGTAGGTTTTATGAGCTCAGAATTATATTTTATTTACGACTCTCATTGCCCATGGAGTTATGCTGCAACGCCTTTGGTTGTTGCTTTAACTGAAGCGTTTCCTGAGATGGAATTACATGCTTGGCATTGTGCTAATTACGATGGTGGTAATAGCGTTGGTTTTAATACCATTAAAGCGGTTGAGAGAGAAAGTGATGTGACTTTTTCACAGGAATATGTGCGTTTTGCGGATAGCCCTAAAAATAGTATTATCAGCGCGAATCTATTAACTTGGATTGCAACTAAACAGTCAGACAAGTTTTTACCCGTTTTACAAGCTTTACAACATGAACACTTTGTTAGCGGTAACTCTTTAGGTAAAAAGATAGACTTTAATGAGTTAGCTGAAGATCTTAAGTTATCAATTCCAAACAAAGTATTTAAAGAAGAATTAAGCAAAGATGCGATGTTTGTGCAATCTGAAATTATTGATCTACAAGCTTTTATGGGAACAGCTGCTTTCCCCGCATTGTTATTAGTACATAATGACAATGCCGTATTATTGAATCATGCTCAATATATTGGTGCGCCTGAAAGCATTGTGGCAGATGTACAAAAACAACTGCAAGACTAAACCTTTTATTTATAAATACAGCTGGTTTTATAAATACTAATAGTTCTATAAATAGTCTACTGGTTTTATCTAAGTGAAATAATGGATAGCATTATTTCACTTTCTAATCCTCAATTTCTTTTTTCCAACGTTTATTTACTGTATTTCTAATAAGTTATACGGTGAAATGATATATTCCATTATTTTTTTTAATCGTAAATTTCCTCTTTGATAACAGTTCTTTCCTGTACTGATTGCACTCCTGATAAGCTATGCGCATACTAGAATTCCTTTTAATATTTGTGTTGAGATTCGAATATGGCTGATAGTTTCTTACTTTTTGATATCGAGCAAAAAGATCAGTTAGCTGAGCATTTGTTACCTTTTTTTAAACAAGCCATTTTACCTCGAGCTTGGGATGAAGGTGATATTCACTTCAGCGCAGGTAGTCGTGTTTATGCGTACCTTAACGATCAGCAAGCACCCGCTGTTATAGAGGCTGCGATAGAAGGTGGATGGCACCTTGCTATTTTACCTCACCCTGATTCTCGTTATGCGAAACGTGGGTTTTGTGCTCATCGTAACCTTGAAAAAGCGATTCAAGAAGCTGAGTTAAGTAGCCCTGAACAAGTTGATATTGTACGTTGTAATGGCAATATTTTGCTTTCATCTCTGGTGATTGGTGAAAGTTTTAATTTATTACCAAGTGTTAAAATATTAGACTTTGTAGAAAGAGCTAAATTAGCTTGGCAGAACGTTGCTAAAATTCGCCAAGCTTGCCCTCAAAAAATATCCTTTAGCACAGAAAATGAAACTAATTTTACTACTGCGGCATTAGGTGTTGTTGTGACTGCGCACGTGCACGGTTCATGGTTAGCTAAAAGCATATTACCCAATAGTCACATTAATGATGGAATGTGCCACGCTATGATTATTGCCCCGCGCAGTATCATGGAGTTATTACGATTTTTTGTCGTTTCCACCTTAGGCAGACACTATAGCTTACCCAGCTTTTTAGGATTATTAAAAACCAAACAACTAGAGATTAAAAACGATCAACAATTAACCTATCAATTGGATGGACAAGAGCAACAATCAGATGCGTTATTAGTGACCATTGATCATCACGTATTAACCTTATTAGCAGGTGAAGAGCTACCTATAATAGACACAACAAGTGCGCAAAAAGAACAGATTAAAATAGAAAGATTACCCGCTGGTGAAGCTGTAATGGAAATAGCGGGCAAAACACTAGCATTTGTTGGGCATGCCGCAACGGATGAATTTAAAGAGTTATATCAATTATTACGTGACAACGCGACAACCACCACAGCATTCCTCACTTTGATGGCGTTATCGACTTTATTAGCTAGTGTGGGGTTATTTGCAAGCTCTGCACCAGTTATTATCGGTGCGATGATCCTTGCACCGTTAATGGCGCCTATTATTTCACTGTCGATGGCACTTGCCAGACAAGACCCTTCTCTACTGACTGCCAGTGCCACTACTTTGTGTATTGGTATATTGGTATCCTTGGGTTTTTCCTCCTTTGCTAGCTTTATTATTCCAATGGAAATTGTGACCCCTGAAATTGCCGCCAGGCTAAGCCCAAGTTTATTAGACCTAGGCGTTGCTGTTATTTCAGGTATTGCAGGCGCCTACGCACATGCGCGCGTTGATGCGGCTAAAAGTCTTGCTGGTGTCGCTATCGCTGTGGCACTGGTTCCGCCACTTGCTGTGACCGGTATAGGTATTGGCTGGTTAGACTTACATGTGGCTTGGGGAGCGCTATTGTTATTCCTGACTAACTTAGCAGGTATTGTGTTTGCTGCCGCTCTGACCTTTTTAGCATTAGGTTTTGCTCCCTTTACCCGAGCTAAAAAAGGTTTAACGATTGCTTTTATAGGCGTTGCATTAGTTTCTATTCCATTGATTTTTAGTTTTATGCGTTTATCCGATGAAGCCGCTATTATGCAACAGCTTGAAGGTAAAAAAATAGGTGAAGTAGTGATTAGAGAAGTGCATGCAAGAGCACTTCAACCAGTAGAAATATCGGTTAAATTAATGACCCCAACTACCTTAACCACTGCGAAGTTAGATTTGATTAAACAAACCATTGAATCACAGCTACAACAAAAAGTTATCCTTGAAGCACAAGTTATTATTCGTCGATGAGTGTTAATTAAAAAATAGCAGCCTCTTTACCTAAAAATGGCTTATTGGTAGTTGCTGGCGAGAGTTACTAGCGATAGTTGCTAGCAGTAATTACTGATCAGCCACTGATTTTTCTAATCAAAAAAGTATTGAAAATGCTATGCTTACTCTTTTTTTAATCACTCACTGCGTATTGTTTTATGTATCAACTTCGTCCTTATCAACAAGATGCCGTTAATGCCACACTGCATTATTTTCGTCGTCATAGTTCCCCTGCCGTTTTAGCACTTTCGACTGGTGCAGGTAAAAGCCTGATCATCGCGGAGCTTGCCAGAATAGCGAAAGGTAGAGTGTTAGTACTCGCTCACGTTAAAGAGTTAGTTGAACAAAATCATGCTAAATATGAAAGTTATGGCGTGAAAGCATCTATTTTTTCTGCAGGGTTAGGGCGTAAAGAAACATCCCAACAAGTCGTCTTTGCCTCGGTACAGTCTATCGTAAACAACCTTGATCTGTTTGCAGATGCCTTTTCATTGTTAGTGATAGACGAGTGTCATCGTGTACCCATGCAAGGTGATTCTAGTTACCAAAAAGTGATTAAACACTTACAGGCTATCAACCCAAATTTAAAGGTTTTAGGATTAACAGCAACACCGTATCGTCTAGGTTTAGGTTGGATTTATCAATATCATACCCGCGGCCAAGTGCGCAGTGAAGAAGCACGGTTTTTCCGTGATTGCATTTTTGATTTGCCAATTCGATTTTTATTAGATGAGCATTTTTTAACTGAGCCAAAAGTGATGGATATGGCTGTGCTCAGCTATGATTTTTCGCAAATTTCTCCGGCTAATACGGGAGCTTATAAAGAAGCTGATTTAAATAAAGTAATAGAAAAGTCGGGCCGAGCTACGCCTGAAATTATCAAGTCAGTGATTACTCACGCTCAAGACCGTCAAGGTGTGATGATATTTGCTTCAACAGTTAAACATGCACAAGAAATTTTAGGTTATTTACAAGGTGAAAGTGCGGCATTAATTATTGGTGATACCGCAAGTAAAGATCGCGATCAAATCATTCAAAACTTTAAAAATAAAAAAATTAAATACTTAGTTAATGTATCGGTCTTAACCACTGGTTTTGATGCTCCACACGTTGATTTAATCGCTATTTTGCGTCCCACTGAGTCGATCAGTTTATACCAACAAATAGTAGGCCGAGGGTTACGTTTATCCGAGGGTAAAAAAGATTGTTTAGTGATGGAGTTTGCTGGTAATTGTTATGACTTGTATCAACCAGAAGTGGGGCAAGAAAAACCAGAAAGTGGCAGTGAAATAGTGAGTATTCCATGTCCAGCTTGCCAGTTTACTAATAACTTTTGGGGTAAGGTGGATACTGCCGGTTTTGTAATTGAACATTATGGTCGTAAATGCCAGGGGTATTCGTTAAAAATTACCGAAGATGATGATGGCAATAAGTTTGAGCAACGCGTGCATTGTAACTATCGTTTTCGGGCTAAGTTTTGTGATCAATGTGGAATGGATAATGATATTGCAGCACGCGTTTGTGGGCATTGTGAAGCTGTATTGGTTGACCCCGATAAAAAGTTAAGAGAAGCATTAAAATTGAAAGATGCGATGATTATTCGTTGTGATGATATGGCGCTTACTGCTAGCAAGAATAAACATGGGAAAAACCAATTAAAGGTTACCTATAGCGGCGGCCAAGGACAAATAAGTGAAGTGTGGCAATTAACCACTGCAAAGCAAAAAGCACAATTTTTACAACGCTTTATTCAACCACACTTAATTGATCGTTTTCGCCCTTTTACTCACTCATCAGTGACTAAAGTGATGCTTAATGAACACCGATTACAAGCACCTGAAATAGTCATTGCTAATAAAGTCGGGCGATTTTGGCAGGTCAGAGATAAGTTGTTTAATATTGAGCAATTTCCCAAAGCTGTAGAAGTATTAGCCCAGTTGCAACCTGAATAGAGTTAGAGAGCTATACATCGGCAGTTAAACATAACCAGTTATATAGTTAGCGATATAAATACTACATATAACCAGCATAAATAGTTAAATTGAAATAAAAAAAACAAGGATTTAAGAAAATGAATAAAATTCTAATTATACTGACTGCAATTGTTGTTGTGATAGTGATTGCTTTTTTTGTGCTAGGCGTAATGTCTAAAACAGGACATGCTCCCGGATTAAAACAAGGAAAACTACAGGCTTGTACCAGTATTGAAAATTGTGTATTTAGTGAAACCATTGATGGCGTTGATAATAATATTCAGCCTTTTACTTTTAATGGAGATAAAGTGGTGTTCCTTACTCAATTAAAAACTCGCGTTGAATCGATGGGTGGTAAAATTGTCAATATTGAAGATGATTATATCGCGGCGACCTTTACATCAGGTATCTTTGGATTTGTTGATGATTTGGAACTGAGAGTCAGTGACGATAATTTATTACATTTTCGATCTGCGTCGCGTGTAGGGAAAAGTGACCTCGGTGCGAATAAAAAACGGGTTGAAGCGCTTAAGCTTTTGTTACAGGGAGCAGCTAAATAGGCGTTAAAGAATAATTTGATTCAGAAATAAGTAATGTTAGTTGCTAACTAGAGTAGTAGAAAATCGGGAATAATAAATGAATAAAAATATTGAACAACTGCTAACGTTAGTGGCTAACTGTAATGATCAATTAACGGAAAAGTATCCGCAACTTTCTACTGCAGTGGGCCTACTAGAGCAAAGTTTACAGGCCTCTAATGCAGTGACTATTGATAATGTTAAGCTTAAAAAGAGATTAATGTTTATTATTCTTGATGCTCATCCTGAAGTTGTAGGTATTGGTACCGGTCAATCCGGGACTGAAGATTTTACTTTTATTAAGCAAGTGTCACTGGCTGAGATATCACCAAGTTTATTAATTGAACTGTTAGAGCAGCATATTACTGATTGCTAATTAGGAAGGTGATACTTTCATTGAAAGTGATAGGAATGAGAAAAAATGTTTAAACAGTATCAAGCTCAGTGTGAAAGTTTTATTACTGAAAATATGAAAACGGATTTAGCACATGACTTGTTGCACGTTAAACGCGTAGTTAAGTTAGCAACACTGATAGCGAAGAAAGAGAAGGCAGAACTAAACGTAGTATTACCTGCTGCTTGGTTACACGACTGTGTTAGCTACCCTAAAAATCATCCTCTACGCAGTCAAAGCTCATTACATGCGGCAGATAAAGCCATTCAATTTTTATCAAGTATCGAATATCCAAAACAGTACCTAGATGCTATCCATCATGCGATTGCAGCACATAGCTATAGTGGTGGGTTAATAGCCAATACCCTTGAGGCAAAAATTGTGCAGGATGCTGATAGATTAGATGCGATTGGTGCGATTGGTATTGCGCGTTGTATTCAAGTAAGTAGCCAATTAAAGCGACCACTATATGCCCCTGAAGATGCATTTGCTGAGCAAAGAACGTTAGATGATCAACGCTTCACCCTTGATCACTTCTATACAAAGTTATTAAAATTAGCTTCCTTAATGCATACCCAAACAGCGCAAGATATTGCAGCGCAGCGCACGCAGTTTATGGAAAGTTATCTGCAACAGTTAGCTTTAGAAATTTAAAGCAATAATTATCAAGTCACTGGCGATTGGGGTTAGACAGCTTTACCCTAATTAACTTTATTCTAAATAACATTGCCTTAAATGAAATGACCTTAAAAAACATTGCCTTAAATGAAATGACCTTAAAAAACATTGCTTTAAGTAATTTTTTCTAATCAAATTGCTTAAAGCAAGTACCTTTTAGCTAATTCAAATAACCTTTGGTAAATTCAAATAACCTTAAGGCAATTCAAATATCCTTTAACTAATATAAAGAAATAAGTCGCTAACTGTCATATTGATATGAATAATTAATATTGACAATTTACCTGCCTAGGCAGTATTATTTTTTTCTTGCCTAGGCAACTAATAATCTGGAAACAAACTCCCTATGACTCATCAACTAAACATTAAATCATTAGGTCTTCCATTAGCGAAACTGATCGGTTTAGTTAATCAACGTAAAGAGCTGTTACTAAATCAATATTTAGCACCTTTTAATATCAGCTCTGCACAGTTCAAAGTATTAGCTGCAGTGCATTATTATGGGATTGATTCTCCGGCTGACCTTAGTAAATATCTCACTATTGATGGGGGCTCAATGACCCGAATGGTGGACAGGTTAGTGAAAAAAGAATTAATAGATAAACAGCCTAACCCTAAAGATAAACGTGGTGTCATACTCGAACTAACAATCACTGGAAAATTATTATTAGCGCAATGTTTGGAGTGTATGGACAATCAAGTGGCTCCCTTGTTGACTGGGGACCTTTCTGTACAAGAGATAGAACAGTTGAGTGCGCTTCTAACGCGTTTATTACCAGCCTAAGCAACCTAGTTATAAGAATAACTTTGAGTGTCACATTCCTATTTTATTTATCTCCTATAACCAGAGATATCGTTAACAAATAAGTGGTAAAGCATGCAAACATCAGAAAAAACAACAAGTACTATGGCTAATGAACCAGTTAAAAAGAGTAAGCGTAAAACCTCTTTCTTTATTTTGTTTATTGTATTGGTTGTTATTGCTGCAACTTGGTTTTTTTATTATGAGGTTTATGCCAAATACTCTGAAGAAACCAATGATGCCTATGTGAATGGTGATTTAGTGGTCATTTCCCCACAAATTTCAGGCACGGTGAGTAAAGTTGTTGTGGATCAAGGGGATTACGTTGAAAAAGGTCAAATACTGATTAGTTTAGATTCCAATGATACGCAAATAGCGCTACAAGCAGCGGAAGCTAAATTAGCTAACTCGGTTCGTGAAGTACGTAGCTTATATGCAACTGCTGATAACGCGAAAGCGAGTTTGGAAGCTACTAAGGTCGAATATAATCAAGCGATTAGTGATTATAAGCGCCGTCAAAAGCTGGCTAAATCAGGGGCAATTTCTCAGGAAGATTTGAATCACTACAAAGACTTGGTTGAAACCACTAAGAGTCAATATCTTGCTTCACAACAGGCGCTTAAAATGGCTGTTGCATTAGTCGATAATACGGTACTTAAAACCCATCCAGCGATTAAATCTGCAGTCGCTAATTTACGCCAAGTATACTTAAATAATCTGCGTGCAGATATTGTTGCTCCTATCAGCGGTTATGTAGCAAAACGCGGCGTCCAGTTAGGTAGTCAAGTTCAACCTGGCACACAAATGATGGTGATTGTTCCTTTGCATCAAGTATGGGTTGATGCAAACTTTAAAGAAAGTCAGATGCGTGATATGCGTATTGGACAAGCGGTTATTTTGACCTCAGATTTATACGGTAAAGAAGTAGAGTATAAAGGCGAAATTGAAAGTCTAGGGATCGGTACTGGCAGTGCATTTTCATTGTTGCCCGCTCAAAATGCGAGTGGGAATTGGATTAAAATTGTACAACGCTTACCGGTTAAAATTCGTTTACAAAAAGATAACCTAGCACAATACCCCTTAAGAATAGGTTTATCGATGTTAGCAAAAGTGGATATTGAAGATAGCAGTGGAGCATTGCTTTCAGAAAGTCCTCAACAAGAAGCGCGCTTCGATACCGATGTTTATCAGAATACGCTGCAAGAGGTTGACCATTTAGTGACCAAAATACTGCATGAGAATGTAAGTATTAATAATATTATCCCTGAATAGGGGCGGTTATGAATGATCAAACCTATACGCCGCCGAGTATTGTTCTAGCAACTATTGCATTGGCTTTAGCAACTTTTATGCAAGTGCTTGATAGCACTATTGCTAACGTTGCTTTGCCAACGATTGCTGGAAATTTAGGAGTGAGTTCAGAGCAGAGTACCTGGATCATTACTTCTTTTGCGGTATGTAATGCTATTGCATTGCCACTCACAGGATGGCTTTCACGACGTATTGGTGAACTGAAGTTATTTATTATTTCTGTTTCACTGTTTACATTAACCTCTTTTTTATGTGGTATCGCCACTAGCATGCCAGAGTTGATTACCTTCAGAGCGTTGCAGGGCTTTTTTGCTGGGCCAATGTTTCCCATGTGCCAAACGTTATTACTCGCTATCTTCCCTTCGATAAAGCGTGGCGCTGCATTAGCCTTAATAGCGATGGTGACAGTCGTTGCTCCGATAGTAGGGCCCATTACAGGCGGTTGGATCACCGATAATTATTCTTGGCCTTGGATCTTTTTTATTAATATTCCAATCGGTATTTTCTGTTGTGTAGTGGTCTGGGAGCAGTTAAAAGATCGAGTAGAAACAACGGCAAAAATGCCCATTGATTATATTGGTATTGCATTGTTAGTGTTAGGGGTTGGTTTATTACAAGTAGTATTAGACTTAGGCAATAATAAAGATTGGTTTGAATCCACACAAATTGTGATCATGAGTATTATTTCTGTGATTGCATTAATCTCATTTGTTATTTGGGAGCTGACAGAGAAAAACCCAATTGTAGATTTATATTTATTTAGAGATCGCAATTATACCTTTGGTACTATCGCTTTAGTTTTAAGCTATGCGGCTTTCTTTGCAATCAATATTATATTACCGCAGTGGTTACAACTGTATATGGGATACACGTCGATATGGGCTGGTCTTGCGGCTGCTCCAATGGGCGTACTACCATTAATATTAGCGCCATTAGTTGGAAAATATGCGCATAAATCAGATCTAAGGTTACTCGCTAGCATTTCATTTATTGTGATTGGCATTTCTTGTTTCTTACGTGCTAACTTTAATACCTTTGTGGATTTTGCTTCCGTGGCTGAAGTGCAATTGTTCATGGGGATTGGGATTGCCTTCATGTTTATGCCATTGACCACTATTTTCTTGTCTAATTTAAAAGGCCATCAAATAGCCGATGCGTCGGGCTTAACGACTTTTTTACGTGTGTTAGGCGCAAGTTTTGCCTCCTCATTAACCACATGGTTTTGGAATCGTCGAGCTGACTATCACCACGCGACTTTGACGGAACATGTTAGTCAATATCAGTTAGGTACAGTGGAGTATTTAGATAAGATGGGGGGAGCAACCCAAGCTAATCTCGCATCCGTTAATAACATTGTTACTCAGCAATCATATATGATGTCGATGAATGATTACTTTTATATGCTAGGTTGTTTATTTTTTGTCTTAATTGGTCTGATATGGTTTGCAAAAGGCCCTTTTATCAAATCATCTCCAGCGGCGGCAGGAGATTAAACATAAGCTTGTATTAGTTGAATGGTTGGTAGAGGTTTTTAATGTAAGGTGCTCACTGTAACTTATTGCTTTTGATTAGGAATAAATTATGTAATTGTGTATTCATAATGTCCATCTTAATACTATTTTTTCAATTTTATTTCTTCAACATTATTTATTTAACATAGCTTATTCAATACTATTTTTTCAATGCTACTTTTCAAATGATACTTTTTCATAGGAAGGTTTTAATGAAAAATAAAGCTACAAAAGGTTACTTTACAGGGATTAATCATGACTGAATTAGAACAGCAATTAGCGTTTATCATCGAAATAGACAAACTAAAAGCGGTATACCGTCAAACCACGGTCAAAGAAGATAAAAACCGCCATGAAAACAGTGCAGAGCATAGCTGGCACATCACGCTTACTGCACAGTTATTGCAAGGTTATGCAGAAAAGCCGATTAATATGACGCGCGTAATTAAGATGCTATTGATCCACGATATTATTGAAATTGATGCGGGAGATCTATTTGCCTTTGCCGAACAAAAAGACCATCAACAACAAGCTTTAAAAGAAGAAAAAGCGGCACAACGTTTGTTTGGTTTATTGCCCACTTCACAAAGCGAAGAGTATAAAAGTCTGTGGCTTGAGTTTGAAGAAGCTAACACTAGCGATGCACAATTTGCTAAATCCATGGATAGAATATTACCACTGGTGCAAAACATGAATAACCAAGGCGGTAGTTGGGCTAAACATAAAATCAGTCAAGCACAGGTGTTGGCACGCAACAATCACTTACAAACTATAGCGCCTAAATTATGGCAATATGTTGTTTCACAAACTGAGCTTGCCGTCGCTAAAGGTTGGTTGCTTACCGCTAATTAATCAGTAATAAAAGGTTTAATGTTTTATTCATTAAATCTACTGCACTCATCTGTGTATTTAAGCCTTAATTAGATCGTGCAATAGTGCCAATTAAGGCTGTACTTCGATTTAAAAGTCGATTTAAAAGTTGATTTAGTAAAGCATTTAAGAAAACCTATTTAAGAAAAACAATAAAATAACTGTCCTATTTAACTCAAGAAAGGGTATTTTTTGATTGATGTAATGGTGTGTTGATAGATATAAAATTTTAATGATTAGGCATTTTCATTGGTAGCTTTCAATCTAGGCTAGATGTATTGTGGCTAGCCAATGGCTATCATCAATATAGCTGTAATAGGTTAGATTTTAATGCATGCGATGAAGAGAGAAAATATGACTAATAAAGTAGATGTTGTTATACCTACTGCCCCTATCAAACCTTACGTACATGATATGCACGGCCACAAACGTAAAGATAATTATTTTTGGTTACGTGATGATAAGCGAGAAGACCCTGCGGTATTAGCTTATTTAGAAGAAGAAAATAACTACACAGAACAACAAATGGCTCCTTTGTCTGCGTTACAGCAAACTTTGTATGATGAGATGGTTGCAAGACAAGAGCCTGAAATAGAATCCGTTCCGTATTTTAAAAAAGGCTTCTGGTATATCTCTCGTTACGATCAAGGTAAGGATTATAGCGTTTATACACGCCGTCAAGGTACGCTAGAAGCGACCGAAGAAATCTTTTTTGATTGCAATGAACGAGCACAAGGTTTTGCTTACTATCAATTAGGTGCACTTGCTTTATCGCCTAATTCAATGCTTTTGGCCTTCAGTGAAGATACCGTTAGTCGTCGTCAATATACTTTACATTTTAAAGATCTACGCACTAATGAGATATTTGCAGATAGTATTGAAGATGTGACAGATGTAGTTTGGGCGAACGATAACAAAACTGTTTTTTATGTAAAACAACATACGCAAACATTATTATCATATCAGGTATATCGTCATACATTAGGTGAGCCATCTGTAAATGATGTACTTATCTATGAAGAAACTGACGATACTTTTTCTTTGGGTTTATATAAAACACGATCAGAAGAATATTTAGTAATTTGTGCTGATAGTACTATGACTTCTGAATGTTTGATCATAGATGCAAACCAACCATATAAAGATTTTAAATATTTCTTACCAAGACAAAGAGACCATGAATACAGTGTTGATCATTTCCATGGCCAATTCTTTATACTGAGTAATTACAGCGGCAAAAACTTTGCTTTACACACAATAACGACACAACTGGACGAGTTGCAAACGGTCCAACCTGAACACTGGCAAACACTAGTACCGGCAAGAGAATCTATTTTGTTGGAAGGTTATGAGTTAATGCAGGACTGGTTAATTGTTGAGGAGCGTGAACTAGGCTTACCAGTATTACGACAAATCAATTTTAAAACCGGAGAGTCTCGTGCTCTGACTTTTCATGATCCCGTTTACACTGTGTTCAGCCATCATAATCCACAACCTGCGACGAGTAAATTTCGTTATCAATATACCTCTTTTACAACACCCTCTACCGTCTACGAATTAGACCTTGATAGTGGCAAAATTGTGCTGCTAAAACAAAGCCAAGTAATGGGGGATTTCGATAGTGAAGATTATCAAAGTGAACGTGTTTGGGTAACCGCAAGAGATGGTGCAGAAGTGCCTGTTTCATTGGTTTATAATCGTGAACTATTTAATCATAGTAATCCATTACTTGTTTATGCTTACGGCTCCTATGGCCATAGTTTAGATATTGGTTTTAGCTCTGCTAACCTAAGCTTGCTAGATCGTGGTTTTGTTTATGCTGTTGCGCATATACGTGGTGGTGAAGAGTTAGGTCGTGATTGGTATGAACAAGGTAAATTACTGCAAAAGAAAAATACCTTTAATGACTTTGTTGATGTGTCGAAGGCTCTGGTCGCAAAAAAATATGGCGCTGGAGATAACGTATTTGCAATGGGAGGAAGTGCTGGTGGTTTATTAATGGGGGCTGTTATCAACCAAGCACCTGAACTATACCGCGGCGTGGTTGCTGCTGTGCCCTTTGTTGATGTTGTTTCAACGATGTTAGACGATTCCATTCCATTAACCACGGGGGAATATGATGAATGGGGGAATCCAAATGATCCTGAATTTTATCATTATATGCTTGAATATAGCCCCTATGATCAAGTTAAAGCAAAGGCTTATCCGAATATGCTAGTTACCACTGGGTTACATGATTCTCAGGTTCAATACTGGGAACCTGCAAAATGGGTTGCCAAGTTACGAGAATTAAAAACCGATGATAATCAGCTAATGTTATACACAGATATGGAAGCAGGACACGGTGGAAAATCAGGAAGATTTAAAAATTTTGAAGATACGGCCAGAGAGTTTGCTTTCTTGATTGATCTCGCAAAGTGTTAAGCTTTATTTTGACTCTTAGATACCCTTAGATAGCTTACTTAATTAAAAATAGTTTGGCTGAATAATAGATAGCACTTAGATACCAACTAATAAGTGATGAAAATGTAGCCCGTTTTCATCACTTTTTTTTTACACATAATGTTAGCTAAAATCCTTTAATCTATTCACATCAAATTCATACTAAAACACCTCCATTTTTGTACGCCACTTTAGTGGATTAGGAAAGTAGTGGATTAGGAAAGTAGTGGATTAGGAAAGTAGTGGATTAGGAAAGTAGTGAATTAGGAAAGTAGTAAATTAAGAGCCTGAAAATAAAGGCGTAATTACTTTAAAAAATAACAAAAAGGTGAGTTTTTATTGAAAGAGTGCATTTGTCGATACTTATCCCTAAGGTTTTTTAAATTTGTCGAATTAATTTACAGTCATATTTGGTTAAATTGAAATAAAAATTTATCCAAATATTCGATAATCATTCAATTTTAAATGATGAAATAATATTATCTACACTTCCTTGTGAGTAGTCGAATTCAAAAAAAGTATTTTTAATACTCATAAAAGAGTAAAAATATTTTGTGATATTTATTTTACATTCTAAATATTTAATATTACTCATACTCTTCATTTCTTTATGCCTATTCTTTAAGTTTTTATATTTATATTTACTGACGATTTCTTTTACATTAAAAAATATAACTCTATGATCTTATTTTTACTTTTATATTAATTAACTTAAAAAACAATGACTTAAATACTTGGCCTGAAACCTGCAATTTACTATATATACAAGTCACATTGACATGTTATTGAGTTTTCGCCGATAGTTACATTTTATCCGCTAATAACTACATGTTTATAATTACTATAAAGGAATATAAAAATGAAAAAATTATTTGCACTTTTTACTTCTGCCGCACTCTTGTTTGTTGTTAGTACTGCTTCTGCAGTACCAATTGATGGAACAATTAACTTCACTGGCGGCTCTAGTTCAACCTCAAATGCACTTGTGACGGAGGTTACTTCCGTTACTTTTAATACTCAGAAAGTCAATGTTGCAACAGGCGATTTTTCTGCTGCGGGTATACTGCACGACGATGCCGTTATGTTTACAAATTTAAATCCCATTGCAGCACAAACAAGTTTATGGTCAGTCGGTGGATTTACTTTTGATCTTGTTAATGTCTTAAGTAATAATATTTATGCAGGGTCTGCAATTGTAATATCAGGAACTGGCATTGTTAAAGCTATTGGATTTGACGATACTTTTTTTACTTGGTTATACACTTCACAAACTGGTAAAAATCAATCATTTTCAGCTAGTTCAATTCCAGCACCTGCAGGTACTGCGTTATTAGGTTTAACATTACTTGCATTTGGTTTGTCTCGTCGTAACAAAAAATCATAATATTGATTAATTTTAAATAATTATTAAATATAATATGTAATAAGCTCAGGTTAAGTGAAAACTACCTGAGCTTTTTTGTTTGTCGGCATAGTCGTTTTACTTGTGTTCATTTTAGGTATGAATTTATATGTTATAGTTTTATAAATTTTCTGGTTATCTGATATTTAGAAAATTAATTACCTCAACAGGACCTTTGTTCTTTCTTTATCAAATTTCTTTATTAAAATACTTTTTCACCTCCAAGGCTGTAATTTCGATCCTCCCTCCAACGTTGTAAATCGCTTTAGCTTATTACGTGCATACTTTCATACTCACAGTTAAAAAACTCATACAGGCACTCACTCGAATGCTCATCATGTTATAGCTACCTTGATCTTCGACGAATAAACATAATTTATGTATTTTTTTAATAACGAATATAGAGTGACCAACTTTCAATTAATGACTATTGCCATGGAGGTTATTACTTTTTTAACTAATAGATTTGAATCTAAGAACTTTGTATCTTGAAGTTCTTATGGTTATAAAAAGACTTGTTATTACTCTCTTCAAATTATCTTCATATCAACATGTTTTATTCGTGAATTACTTGATCTAGTTATATGTATACTTACTATAATTAACTTATATTTGTGATTATAGTTTGATTATTTTTTTTTAATTAAACTTTTAAATTATTGATTTAAAAGTTTATGAGTGTATTGTTGAGTTGAATTTATCAAGCTAATGAAGTGATTAGTTATTAATAAGGATATAAGATTCTTCTTCCTCTAAGTCATTAAATAATGGAGACCTGAATGCACCTATTTAAGTATTTTGAGCCGGCTAGATTGGATGTCATTGAAAGTGGATGTATTCGTTTAACGAAACCTATCGACTTTAATGATCCTTTTGAATTAAAGCCTGTTACTTCTACTTGTGGTATCAAAGATGCTATGCCAGATCTATCCAGTACAGAAGAAAACTTAGGTTCAAATAATAAAATAGATAAGCTACCAGTAAAAGCGTCAAGCCCAGATTTAGAGTTTAAAGCGAATAAAAATTTATTAGAAGAGCAGCAAGTGCTTGCAACTTCGCCGCCAGAGACTAATGGTGTTACGGGTGAAACTAGCGAACAAAATCAGGGAGAAGTAATAGGTGTACTTTGCTTAACTGAGGAGCCAGATAATTTATTAATGTGGTCACATTATGCTGATTCCCATCAAGGGTTCTGCGTTAAATTCGATACTTCTAATTACTTTTTTAACCAAAAGAGAACCATGGAGGACGATTTTTACCATCTTAGGAAAGTTGAGTATATTGAGCAACATCCAATTAAAGTGATTAAGTCTAATGTCGGTGTAGATTTACTATTACATAAATCTGATACCTGGTCACATGAAAAAGAGTGGCGGTTTTGTGCAGTTTTGCACGACTCAGATATGCTAATTGAATGTGCGGATAGCGATATACATTTATTTAAATACCCTAAAGAAATCATTAAGGAAATTATTTTAGGAGCGAATGCTTCAGAGGAGCTTGCTGACAAAATAAAAACAATTATTGACCAGACTCCAGAGTTTTCACACGTGAAGTTGAGTAAAGCCTATATTGCAGAAAAGTCCTATCGTTTAGAATTTAAAAGCTTATAAATACACTTATTATTTAAATCTGAGTAATTCCCTAAATACTTTTTTGTATTAAAAAATAGTCGTAACGCTCGATTCATAACATTCGATTCATAACCCTCGATAAAGATTAAGCTTATTTATTAGAGGAAATGATCATTTAAATCACTAAACTGTACCTTTACGCCCTGAGCTCCTTTTTGCATAAGGAGTTACTTTTGTACAAAGAGTTACTTTTTGAACATCGAGCAAAAGTAACTAAGGTATAAACGAATAAGCATAAGCGGCTTAGCTCGGGGTATTTAACTCTCATTTGGGTTAACAAGACTCACGCCGTTATGACTCTATTTGCTTACGAAAAAACTGCACCATTTCATCACGGGTTTTAAGATGTTTGAGGTGAAAAATATCCATTGGGAATAGTAGTTCAATCACACCAGTATCAAATATACGTTTTACTTCGTATTCATTATGAGCAACATCTTGTTGATATCTATAATTTAACCAGGTTTTATTCGTATGAATAATAAATTCCACTCGCATACCGCCTAAACGAGCAAAAAACTTCATCATAGCTGTTTTATCACTAGACCCTACTGCGCGACCTTGATATTGAGAATGTTCACTTAAAGTGTCGGAGATATCCTCTAAAACCATTAAAGAGTTTGCTTTTGAAGCGCTACGCGTGAGGTGTTGTTGAAAAGCTTTTACATCGCTTACCGAATCAAGTACGGCCATCAGTCCAAGTTCATCATCTACTGCAACCGCTGGATTTTTTTGGTTTTTTCGTAATAGTTTTAAAACCTTTGCCTGCGGTGGTTTTTTTCTAATAGAAACGTAAATAGGAGTTTTTTTCACTCCGACGGTAAAGCTACGGCGTTTTAATAGAGTTAACTTTTCACCTTTTGCTAGTTGTATTAACTTAGCCTGTGCTGGATCTAAAACCGTTACTGCATTACAGCTAAAGTCCTCTGGTCGATGTTTTGAATAGAGATAGACGGGATCCAGTTCCCCTATTTTTAAATTTGGGCTCCAAACATAACCGTTTAAAAAGGCTAGAAAAGCGGAGAATTTGCTTTCAATATCTGTTTCTCGTTCTCGTTGATCAATACTTGCAGCGAGGGTCATTAAAATGAGTTTACGTCGCGCTTCAAAGCGTGCTTTTTTATGGTAACCATCATTGAACATGATTAATAACAATTCAACGGGGTTGTTAGTGACTTCTATCTCATTAGTCGCTTCAATATGTGAAGCGTAGGGAGAAAGGATTTTACCAATAATAGAGTGAATGACGGCATCAGCTGTCCGAGAGTACTCATCTACACGGCTCTTTATTTCATTGAGGTTACCGTTGATGCCAAACATATTACCTAATAAGCATAATGCTCGCTCAGAGCGCTTTTCTCGTAATGCTTTATCTGAAATGAGGGTTTGAATTTGCTCAAAATCATCAACGCCTAAAAATTCAAATATTTGGCTACGTAAAGCGCGATATTTTGTGACGTTGTTAGGGTTCTTTTGTAAATTTTTTAACCATTGACGCGTTTGCGGAGAAAAGCGTCCGATATTTAGTGAGTGTTCAGAAACAGTGAAAGGCCCTGATTGTTGAAGAGAAGTAAAAACGCTGTTTGTAGAGAGCACTGACATAAAACCACCAAAACGATATAAAACCCATGCATTAACTGCATTCATGTAATAAATATACACTAATTAATTGATTTAAAAATAATAAAAATGAGAAGCATTATTAGAATGATTATTACGGTTGTTGATAAGAAGTTCAATTTAAGCTATTTAGCGAGTAACTTTATTCCTGATTTTATATAAAAATAGATAGCAAATAAGGTATTAGCTGATTTCATTTATTTATCACTAATAGTGTTGATATGACAAGCGAATGATATGAATTCAATTTCTTGTTCTGGTTTGATAATAACTAGCATAAAAATCATAAGAGATTGAAAAGTAATTATAAAAATAACGAATCTTTCTCTTAGAGCAGTGTGTTAATTTCTCTTTAAGGTTTCAAGACATTTACTTGAATTTATATTTTTAGTTTTAGCTCTCTTGTTTTTACCTGATATTTAATAGGGAATAATCGAAAAATAAAGTTATTGATTTTATTGGTGTTTTTGATCTCATTGGTCTTTAAGTAAACTAACGATAATTTTCATTCTTGCTACACTTTAGAGGTATCTGTCAATGTCGCCAGATGCTAAATAGGTGCTTTTAGATCTTAGATTTAGCACATTAAAAACTAAAGGAAATAATAATGATTGATAACCTAGCAAGAGAAAATAAAGTAAATATTATCGCTCAACAAGATCAGTTGGATAAAGAATACTTACAGCTTAAAACACATTATGATGAAAAATATAAAGCAGGTTGGTACTTTATGCACGCGCAGCCTCGCCCATGTTTTAGTACATTATTATTAGACGAGTTAAATGATTATGCGAAAAATATTAAAACAGAGATGGTCAATAGTGAACAGCAAAAATATGATTATCTGATCCTTGCTTCTGATGTTGATGGTATTTTTAATTTAGGTGGCGATTTAGCCGTTTTTCTTGAATTGATAAAAAAACAAGATCGTGCAGGATTACTAGCCTATGCAACAAAGTGTATTGATGTTTTATACCATAACATCACCCATCTGGATTCAGAGCTGACTACCATTGCTTTAGTTCAAGGTGATGCATTAGGAGGAGGGTTTGAAGGTGCTTTATCAAGTAATGTTTTAATTGCTGAACGTGGTACCAAGCTTGGTTTGCCAGAAGTCTTGTTTAATCTATTTCCAGGAATGGGGGCTTATTCATTACTCAGTCGAAAAGTAAGTGCAGCAAAAGCCGAAGAAATTATTTTAAGTGGTAAGTTGTATTTAGCTGAGGAGTTGTTTGAGCTAGGGATCGTTGACGTATTGGCTGAGAAAGGAGAAGGAGAAAAAGAGGTCTATCGTTATATTAATGCAGCAAATCGAAAAGCAAACAGTTACCAAGCTATTCGGAAAGTACGTGATATTTGTGCTCCCATTCCTTATAAAGAGTTAATAGATGTTACTAATATTTGGGTCGATTCAGCGTTAAAGTTAACAGCAAAAGATCTTCGAATGATGGAAAGATTAGTGATGCGTCAATCAGCAAAAAATATCTCATAATCAAAATATTTCATAATCTAAGTTATATAGTTTTTATTGTGGTCTCAATTCCATTTTAAAATAGATATAAAATCGTAGCTAAAGCACTATACTTTTTATCTTATTTTCCTGTAGAAGATTTTACTAAGGCATTATTCAAAGCTTCTACAGTTTTAGTAAAATTGTATTCAATATCACCTACTAATACAGTGAGCTTTGGAGTGCCAATATCATAAGGTTTACACTCTTCTCCTTTCCTACATATTTCTACTAGTCTGTCTGCCCCAAGTTCCGATGCTGCACCTTTTAAAGCATGTAGTGATTCACGGAATTGCAAATAGTCACCAATAATGGCTTGTTGTAAGTATTTAATATGCTTATTACCATCTTCTGTAAAACCTGTAATTAAGCACGTCATAAACTCAACATCATTATCTAATTGAAATAGTTCCTCAAGGACGACACTATTATACCATTCATTATCTGCATGCTGCTTTTTAAGGTTTGCTATGCTTGTTGGAGTAGGGGCTGTATTGCTGATAGTTGAATTGCTGATAGTTGAATTGCTAATCGTTGAACTGGAGGTATTAGAAATTACCGCTATTTTTTTCAATAAATCATGAGAATCAATAGGTTTAGTTAAAAATTCATCGACACCTAAACTAATACCTAGTGCTCTAGCTTCAGGTGTTGCATCGGCAGTTAACATGATGATCGGCAGCTTATTACTGGTATCCATAAAGCGTAATGCCTGTACAACTTCATCACCAGAGCACTTAGGCATATTTTTATCGACAATTAATAAGTCAAAGTGTTCTAAATCTGTGCTTAACTTGTCTAGTGCTTGTTCGCCATCATTAGCGATAACAATAGAATGACCTGCTCGTTTTAAAATACCAGATAAAACCTGTTGGTTAACTTTATTGTCTTCAGCAACGAGTATGTTTAATGCCTTCGCTCCATTCTGGCTGTCATAAAAATCACTTAAAGAAACAACTTTTTTGTTACTGCTATCAATGCGCTGTGCTGTATGTAGGGCGTTAAATAATGAGCGTTTATCGTTGATATCAGCAATCACCGAGATGAAGTCTTGTCTTATTTTTTCGTTGTGTAGATGTACAGGTTCTGGATTAAGCAGTACTAACGATAGCCCATCTAATAATTTTTCCGATGCTAAAAGGTTGCTAAACTGTATTGGACTCATGCCCTGTAGACTAAATCTATCTACGAGCAGTATCTTATAACCTCGTGCTTGGCCGAGAGCATTTTTTTGCATTCTTAATGTCTGTACTGGAGATTTAGCAAAATCTGCAGATAAATCCCATGTTCTTAAAAAAGACTGTACCGATTTCTTAGTTGTATCGGTTGCCATAATTAATAAATCACTGTCATTTACAGTTAGAGAAACATTCGGAAGGATCGTAAAAGGAAGTTCAAACCAAAAAGTTGAACCTTGATCTAATTCACTTTCAACCCCTATTTTTCCTCCCATTAATTCAACCAACTCTTTTGAAATAGTGGTTCCTAGCCCTGTACCATTGATATGACGTATCGCAGCTTTTCCAACTTGAGTAAAATCGTCAAATACGCTTAGTAGTGATTTTTTATCAATACCTATACCAGTATCTTTAATATCAAAGCGAATAACAGTGGCGCTTTCCTGCTCGGAAACAAGGTAAATATGCACTTTAATTGTGCCTTGATCAGTAAACTTTATCGCGTTCCCTATTAGGTTTACTAAAACTTGACGGATATATTGCTGATCTGCTTCTATTTGTAAGGGAACATCAGAATCAATGTTTAATATAACAGTTAAGCCTTTGGCTTTTGCAATCAGTTTTTGTGTATCAATAACTGAATTAATTAAAGTATGTAAATCAACGGATTCTTTATTGATTATAATTTTCCCTGCTTCAATTTTAGAAATATCTAGCACTTTTTCAATTAATCCTAGTAGCGTTTTTGCAGAGCTTTGCATGGTGCTAACTAAGTTATATTGTTCTTGATCGAGTTTAGTTTCAATGAGGAGATCTCCAAGCCCTAATACACCATTTAAAGGAGTTCTTAGTTCGTGTGACATATTAGCCAAAAAGCGAGTTTTAGCTTGATTTGCTTTTTCTGCCATATCGATTGCAGCATATAGTTTTTTAATTAAAAATATTGAATATAACGGGATCAGAGTGATCACGATTAATAGGCTTATTGCTATCGTCATTTCAGTCTGCCAATAACCACCCCAATAAATCGCAGATATAAATCCAATAATGCCTATTACCATAGAAATATAGAGATAATTAACGCCGAACCTAAAACCATTACCTAAAATAACCCACAGATAGAAAACAAATAAATACACTGTTTCTTGCGCCGCAGTGGCCATTAATACAGACAGAGAGATAAGGTCTAAAAATATACCTATCACTCTTCTCGTTGGGCTGACTTTAGGGTTGATACAAATAGCGGTAAAGAGAGCGATAGCAACACTAGATGCGACGAGTATCACTATCTTAATTGTAGAGTTTAATAAATCGCTAAACTGTTCCTCTGCACCCCATGGAATACAGAAAATTAGAATTAATAATAGGGCAATAATAACACGAACGAAGGCTTGCTCTGATTCAGGATCAGCCGTTTTTTTGAGCGAGGCTTTGACTGCATTTAGTTTTTTACATAGTAAGTTCATTCAAGCATTGAATCCGTTTAATGGTCTATTAATTGCTTTCTACAGTTTATTACTAGCAGTCTGTGCCACTGTTAGCTATCGGGATATTCGCTATGTATTGCAGTGATATTAGGCAGGCGCTTTAAGAATGCATCAACACACTTTGGGTCAAATTGTGTACCGGATTGTTTTTTAAGAAAATCAATCGCATCTTCAAGTGGCCAGGCTTTTTTGTAGGGTCTAACAGACATTAATGCATCAAATACATCGGCAACGGAAACAATACGTGCGATCAGTGGGATTTGAGAGCCAGTTAATTGATTAGGGTAACCTTCACCATTAAAGCGCTCATGGTGATTAAGGGCTATAATGGCGCCCATTTGCATATATTTTGATTGACTACCCGAAAGAATTTCATATCCAATCGTGGTATGAGTTTGCATGATTTCCCACTCTTCTGGAATAAACTTTCCTTCTTTTAATAATATACGGTCAGGAATACCAATTTTTCCAATATCATGCATTTGCGCAGCATGTTCAAGATCATTACATTCATTCTCATTTAAGCCAATTTCTTTAGCTATTTCTTTAGCATATTTTGCCATTCTAATAACATGATTGCCGGTTTCTTCATCGCGATATTCACCTGCTTTCGCAAGCCTTAAGATCGTTTCTTGTTCTCGCTGAAGAATTTGTTCTGTGGCTAAATGTACTTGCTCTGCTAACCAATCGGCTCTATTTTGAATGATCACATGTTGCTTATGTAGTTTTAATAAGTTTCTGCAACTTGTACGGCATTCGATTTGGTCGATAGGTCTATTTAAAAATGCGGTTGCACCTGCTTCTAGGGCTTCATGACGCACTTTTTTTTCACTAACAACAGTGATCATCATGATCGGAATATGTTCACCTGTTGCTGTGTTACGCACTGCTTCAATGAACTCTATTCCATTTAAACCGGGCATTCTATAATCGGTGACAATCAGGTCTGCTTGGTTGTTTTCTAACCAGTTTAGTGCTTTTCTAGGATCAGCAAAATCAATCACTGTAATGTCATCAGCAATCTGTAGAATAATTTTTTCTAGGATCATCCTTCCCGTTGACTGATCATCAACGACCACCACTTGTCTTTGGTTATTCACAATAGTACTTCCACTTAAATTTTAAAGAATTAGTTTATGAAATAGGACAGGTGTAACTTCATTTACCCTTTAGTCATTTTCCTATTACCTAGCATCTAATTTTAATACATATGATTATTATGTGTATTAACATCTATCAAGCCGCTGTAAATGAGAAGCTTGTGAAGATGGTTTTATGACAGAGTATAGATAATAACGTATCTTTTAGGTTGTTTATTAAAAAATGATCAATTAAATCCTATTGGGACACTTATTGAATTATTTATCACTAATATTATTGTTTTTGTTGATTTTAAATAATGCAAAAATACTCAATTATGAGTAGCGTAAATTACTGCAATTTAGAACACAACCTAAACCTGAACTTTAATTACGTGTGTTTATCAGTAAAATTATCGGTATATTACAAAGGTGCAGATTCTTTTATGGTGAAGCCTTTGATAATGAAACAGTTAATGGTGTAGCAGTCAAAACATGTAATAAATATTGATGCAGTAAATCTTAATTTAGTAAATAGTAATGTAATTTATTTGATTAACCGATTTTGATTAAAGCACCGTATGTAATAACCTCGTACTATTAATACATAATCATTTGCTATCTACTATGTGATTATTTTCTTCTTAATAAATTAAGGAAACTACCATGACTCAATGCTTCAATAACGACACCATTAAAACGGCTATTGTTGGTTATGGCTTTTCAGCTAAAACCTTCCACCTTCCTTTTATTGACACTTTATCTGAATTTGATGTTACCGCGATCAGTAGTAGTCAAGCTGGTAATGTTGAGCAAGATTGGCCCAAAGTACAACATTACCTAACTGCCGAAGAGATGATTGGTAATAGCGATGCACAATTAGTAATTATTACTGCACCAAATGATGTGCATTTTTCATTAGCTAAATTAGCGTTAGAAAATAATAAGCATGTTATTTTAGAAAAACCATTTGTGACAAAAATCACTGATGGAAATGCTTTGATAAGCCTTGCTAAAGAGAAAGGTTTGTTACTTAGCGTTTATCATAATCGTCGTTGGGACGGTGATTTTTTAACGGTTAAGAAGCTTATTGAAGAAAAAACACTGGGGCACATTAAGCATTTTGAATCTCACTTCGATCGTTTCAGGCCTGTCGTTCGTCAACGCTGGCGAGAAAATTCTCAAGATGGTGGTGGTATTTTATTTGATTTAGGACCGCACCTAATTGATCAAGCTTTACAGCTATTTGGACTACCTGATGCGATTACTGCACATTGTAAGATCACGCGTCAAGGCTCTTCTAATATCGATTATTTTAATTTAACACTCCATTATCCCGATAAATTAGCTTCTTTGAGTGCTTCTTTGTTCTCTGCTGGACCCAATTTACGTTTTAATATTCAGGGGGATCAAGGTACTTACATAAAATTAGGCTTAGATCCGCAGGAAGATCTATTGAAAGCAGGTGTACGACCTGACGGTGAATATTGGAACAATGAAAGTGTTGAGCAATACGGTACTTTATATACGGAAGAGGCGTTAGAGGCGGTTAAAACTGAACGCGGTGGTTACCAACACTTTTATCATGGTATTGCTAATGCTATTAATGATGCAGGCCAAGTACCTGTATCTGCGGAAGATGCGTTATGGAATATTCGTTTGATTGAATTAGCCATGGAAAGTGAACGTTTAGGTAAAACTATGGCAGTTAAATTATGAGCTCAAACTATTCATTAAATGATTTATTAGCACAAGAATCGCAGCTACAGTTTGCGTCTTTTAACAATCAAACAGCTTGGGCGTTAGGTTGTAAATTGAAACAATTAGCCGAAACCAGAGAGGCGCAAGTTACGATCGAAGTTTATGCTTTTAACCAATGCCTATTTAGCTACGCAATGCCAGGAACTCAGCCAGATAATCTACATTGGATAAAACGTAAACGTCAAACCGTGTTGCGTTTTGGACATAGTTCTTATTATATCGGTCAATATAATACCGCTAAGCATAGAGTGTTCGAACAGCAAGATCATATTGACGCTGATCTGTATTGTGCTCATGGCGGGGCTTTTCCAATTATTATTAAAAATTCAGGTGTAGTAGGAGTAGTGACGGTTTCTGGGTTACCGCAGGAGCAAGATCATCAACTGGTATTGGATGCCTTGGATGAGTTAGTGGATTAGTGCTGGTGATGATTAAAGAGGGACTATTTAGCTTTTGAGGCTGCAATAAAAATGCTGTAACCCTGTCCAAAAATATGTGTTATTCACTTCAATGTTGAATCAGCGATTCATTTACTGTGAAATATTAAAAAGCCATTGCTTATGTTATCAGCAATGGCTTTTTTGTTATGTCTACGTTGCTCATTCTTATTTAAGAAAGCTTATCTTAGCTATATACATGTTAGCTTCGTTAAATGAGTACCGTTAAATTTATTGACCGTAGATATCAAAGCTAAAATAACTTGCTGCTATTTTATCATAGGTACCATTTTTACGGATTTCTGCAATAGCGGCATTAAACTTCTCTGCTAATGCTTTATTGTTTTTACGAAAAGCCAGTGCAGTGCCTTCCCCTACATAAGCTTTATCGGTTACTAACTTGCCTTTTAACGCAAAGTTAGCACCACGTTCTTTTTCTAAAAAAGCTAACACTAATTGATCTGAGTTTGCAAAGGCGGTATCTAAACGGCCATTGGCTAAATCAAGATATACTTGGTCTTGTCCGCTATAGCGTTTGATAGTGGCAACATCACCGTACATATCTGTCACATAATTATCATGTATGGTACCTACTTGAACGCCAATAACTTTACCTGTTAAGCCTGCTTTATCGATACTGAAGTTTGCATCTTTAGCAGTCACAAAACTGGCTGGTGTTTGATAATATTTTTTACTAAATAAAACACGTTTTTTACGATCTTCAGTAATACGCATAGATGCCATAATGACATCCGATTTTCTTGATAATAAGCCTGGAATGAGTCCGTCCCAACTTTGTGTTACCCACTCACACTTTAACTCTGCTTGTTTACACAAAGCATCTGCGATCTCAATATCAAAACCAACAGGTTTACCGGTATTATCCTTATAATTGAAAGGTGGGTAAGTAAAGTCAGAAGATAGGCGTATAGGCTTAGTTTCTTGGGCTTGCAATGGGGTTATAAAAATTGACGATAATACAATCGCTGCAATATGTAATGCTTTCATGTTTAGATCCTTCTAGCGTAATGTTATTGAAAATGTTTAAGTGTATTGAGTGTTTCGAGCATACTTTGTTTGGAGCCAATAGTGATTCGTACACAGTCACTAAGTGCAGCTTCATGTGCTTGGTTACGTGCAATAATTCCTTGCTTAACAAGGTAATAAAATACGTTAAGGCCTTGATTAAACTTAATTAAAATAAAATTGGTTTGGCTACTATAAATCGTCTCAACAATATTTAATTGTTGTAACTCAGATTTAAACCAATCACGAACCTCAACCAATTCAGCAGTTTGTTTGGACATGGCTTGTAAGCCAGAGTCTGATAATGCTTTTAATGCAATTTCAGCAGTAGGGTCAGCGATAGGGTAAGGTGGAATAAGGCGATTCACATAAGCCATTACACTGCTATCTGCTAACAAAAATCCACAACGAATAGCAGCTAACCCAAACGCTTTTGATAGAGTGCGTATTACAATTAAATGTGGGTATTTATTCATTAAATGTAATGCACTCTGATGTGCTGAAAATTCAATGTAAGCTTCATCGATAACCACTAAGGTTGATGTTTTACTGGCCTCTAATAATTCAATAATATCGGCTTGGTTAATACTATTACCGGTAGGGTTATTAGGTGAACATAAAAATAATAAGCTGCTGGTGGGCAACTGTGTTTTGATCTCTTCAACATTTAATTGAAAATTATCTAACAACGGAATTTTATTAGTTGTTACTGCAAACGAATCAGCGCAAAACTCATACATTCCATAGGTGGGAGGGCAAATAATTATTTGGTCATTCCCAGGTGTACAAAAAGTACGAATCAACAAATCTATTGCTTCATCGGCACCTCGTACGGTCACTATTTCACTATTTAGTTTACCAACACCTTGCTCGCAATAAGCGAGGTAAGCTTGCGCAGTATCCTGTGGTAAAAAATCAGGATAACGATTGTAATGGTTATTACTGCCTTTAGAGAGGTCACCATATTGAGCGCACGTTTCAAGTTCATTCGCATTTAGCCATAAATGTCCGCTACCGCCTAAACGACGTGCAGACTGGTAAGGAACGAGCTTTTCTACTGCGCTTGGTACTAATGTTGATGCTAATGATTTCATTAACGTATTTCCGATTGAAGTTAAATACAGCCAAAAATTAAAACTGAATATTTATACTTTAAAAGTGCGTAAATATTCAATTTTTGAATTGTAAGTGATTTAAACAAATCTTCATTGAAAGAAGAAACGAAAAATTGGTATAGTAGGTATGCGAAAAAAACATAGCTTGATGATTGTATCTACTCATTGGCGAGGAGGTAAGTGTTCTATTCGCATAAATTCACGTTTTAGTGCTGTGCTTATTTCAAGTGTTGAGTTAATTGATTAGGTTTAAAACCTTAAAGCTTATTACTTAAAAGCTTATTATTTGAATAGCAAAACTACCATTGAATGAAAACAATAACTGACTAATCTTTCACGTTATAAAAATGAGGTAATGATGGATAACCGTTTACCATCTACAAAGGAGATGCAGGCATTTATTGTTACTGCCGAACATTTAAAGTTTACTGTCGCGGCACAAATTTTAAATTTAACGCAGGGTGCAGTCAGTCGTCAGATTATTTCACTTGAGAAAAAATTAAATATTCCTCTATTTCATCGTCACGCTCGTGGCTTGAGTTTAACTGATAAAGGCAAAGATTTTTTGCCGTTAGTTAAGCAAGTGATTAATCAGATGAAAAGTGCGGTCGAAAAAGTATCTGATATTAAACCTATCATTAGATTAAAAGTGCCTAGTTGCATTACCACATGGCTATTACCCCAAATAATGGCATTTCAGCAAGCATTCCCAGATATTGCCGTAGAGCTAACTTCATCCATTAAACATGATATCAATTTTGCCTTTGAGTCCTTTGATGCTGCTATTTGCTATTGCACGGTTATTAAAGATAAAAACTTAAGTAGTCAGCTACTGTTTGAAGAATATTTAACACCGGTGTGTTCTCCCTCTTTATTAACTGAGGCACAAACACAGCTGAGTATCGAAGAGATGGGGCAATTACCATGGTTGCATGCAACACCACAGCAAAGTGATTGGAGTTTATGGTTGAATGAAGCCGGTTGTGCATCATTAACCGCTAAACATCATCAAAATTTTGCAACGTTAGATTTGGCAGTCGGCGCAGCTATTCAGGGGTTTGGGATTAGTATCGGGGATGTCACGCTAGCTGCTTCTGAGCTTGAAGCTGGAAGACTTTGTCAGCCTCATTCATTGCAGGTTAAATCTGGAAAGGGCTATTATTTCGTTTTCCCAAAGGTCACTAATAACCTCACATTACAAAATTTAATCAATTGGTTAGATAGTTGATAGTCTTATTTTTAGCCTTATTTTATTAAAAATAATGGAATAAAAATGTAATGCATAAAAAAATCCGAGAGCAGAAGCTGTTCTCGGATTTTATGTAATCTATTTACTCAACAAGCTCGTTTGCTTAATAAGCTGCTTATTTTTAAAGCTACTTACTCTGAAACGAATAAAGCGCTAAGTTAATCGTTAGATTCTTCACGTGGTGTACGCTCATTTGCTTCACGTACTTTCAATGAACGTTCTTGGAACTCTTGTTCATTTAATGCTTGAATTGCATTGGCTGCATCACTTTCAGGCATTTCAACAAAACCAAAACCACGGCGTTTACCAGTATGTTTGTCCTTCATGAGACGCACTGAAATAACTTTACCGTGTTCTGAAAACAGCGTACGGATTGCCATTTCATTTGCACGGTAAGGTAAATTACCAACATAAAGCGTGGTAGTTGCAAAGTCGCTTTCTGCATCGCTGGTTGCTGAAGCCGCTGCTGAGCTTGTACTTTTTGATGCAGTACTTGTGCTTGAATTTGCAAATTGAATTAAGAACCCACTAATGACAGCACCCGCAGCAAATAAAACTGCACCACCTAGTGTGATTGGAAGTAAAGTGATCACAGCTGCGCCAATAACGGCAACTGCAACAGAAAGCAACACTGGAGTGTTTGATTTCATAATTTAATAACCTCAAAAAAATAATAAAAGAAAAATAACTAGAAACGTAAGTGTTTATTCAAAGACATTGTTTGAATTCATCACATAGTGCTTTAGAGAATGGTGGCTGTATCCTTGCCATTGTCAATCCATTAAAAGCTAAGCTATTGTATGTCAAAAAAACGATTTAGCGTTAATAGATTGGCAAATCCACTTTGATCTTGTTGATGAAAAGTTAAAAATGTGAAGCAAGCCTCGCTGCTTATGCATGAAATATGACCGTTGGCTGCTGTTTTTTTATACTAAGTTTTATTTGCATTGTAAAAGTTAAACTTTCGAACAGGTAAAATTATAGGATGTAAAATATTGACTTCAAATGATAAAGACGGAAGTGTTTAAAGATGGAGATTAAAACAGAAATTAGCTAGAATGCACCGCAATTAAGCTGCGCAAATTAGGCGTGCTATCAACAGATATTAAAAATAAGCATTAAAGCCGCTTAATAACTGCAAAAATGCAGTGTTAAGTAATGCCAATGGTATCAAATATTCGATTTTAATTTTACGTTAAGAATACTTAGTTTGATGTGAAAATTGCTGTAAATGGTTGTTCCCTTTACGAAACTGGCAATTAAAAACAAGCTATTTTAACAAGTAGAATAGATCTCTTAATAATTACGATTGGTATAAGCTGCGATAAAGTGGTTCTCAATTTTGAAGAACTTGTATCGCAATGCACAATGTCGTCACTAACAAGGTATTTAAAGTATTCATGAAAAATATTCGTAACTTTTCAATCATTGCCCATATCGACCATGGTAAATCCACATTGTCAGACCGTTTAATCAGTACTTGTGGTGGTTTAACCGAACGTGAAATGGCGGCACAAGTAACCGATTCTATGGATATTGAGCGCGAACGTGGTATTACCATTAAAGCGCAAAGTGTAACTCTGGATTATAAAGCTAAAGATGGTGAAACTTACCAACTTAACTTCATCGATACCCCTGGACACGTAGATTTCTCTTACGAAGTATCACGTTCTTTAGCGGCTTGTGAAGGCGCGTTATTGGTAGTTGATGCTGGACAAGGCGTAGAAGCACAAACATTAGCAAACTGTTACACCGCATTAGAAATGAACTTAGAAGTGGTACCGATTTTAAATAAAATCGATTTGCCGGCTGCTGAACCTGATCGTGTTGCTGAAGAAATTGAAGACATTGTTGGTATCGATGCAACAGATGCGGTTCGTTGTTCAGCTAAAACGGGTCTAGGTATTGATTTAGTATTAGAAGAAATAGTACGCATGATCCCGCCACCTGTTGGCGATCTTAATGGTCCACTTCAAGCATTAATTATTGATTCATGGTTTGATAACTACCAAGGTGTTGTGTCATTGGTACGTATCAAGCACGGCCAAATTAAAGTTGGCGATAGAATGAAAGTAATGACCACGGGTCAAGTTCATTTAGTGACTAAAGTGGGTTACTTCACGCCGAAACAGAAAGAAACAGGTATTTTGAAAGCAGGCGAAGTAGGTTATGTGATCTCTGGTATTAAAGATATTTTAGGTGCACCAGTAGGTGATACGTTAACACTTGCCGATAATCCATCACCAAAAGCATTACCTGGTTTTAAACGTGTTCAGCCACAAGTTTACGCGGGTTTATTCCCTGTAAGCTCTGATGATTATGAAAACTTCCGTGATGCTTTGGGTAAATTGAGTATTAATGATGCTTCATTATTATATGAGCCAGAAAACTCGTCTGCACTAGGCTTTGGTTTCCGTTGTGGTTTCCTTGGTTTATTACATATGGAGATCATTCAAGAACGTTTAGAACGTGAATACGATATTGATTTAATCACTACCGCACCAACGGTTATTTTCGAAGTAGAAAAAAATAACGGTGAAATCGAATACGTTGATAGTCCTGCCAAATTGCCTGCTACCAATGACATTAATGAAATTCGTGAGCCAATTGCAGAATGTAATATTTTAGTACCGCAAGCTTACCTAGGTAATGTGATCACCTTATGTATCAACAAACGCGGTGTACAAACTAAGATGGCGTATCACGGTAATCAAGTTGCATTAACTTATGAGATCCCAATGGGTGAAGTTGTAATGGACTTCTTCGACCGTTTAAAATCAACCAGCCGTGGTTATGCCTCATTAGAGTATAATTTTATACGTTATCAGTTAGCTGACATGGTACGTGTAGACGTTATGATCAATGGCGATCGTGTTGATGCCTTAGCATTAATTACACACCGTGATAACTCAGAAACTTACGGGCGTGAGTTAGTTGAAAAAATGAAAGAGCTCATTCCTCGTCAAATGTTTAATATTGCAATACAAGCAGCGATTGGCAGTAAAATTATTGCTCGTTCAACGGTTAAACAGCTGACTAAAAATGTATTAGCAAAATGTTACGGTGGTGATATTAGCCGTAAGAAAAAACTGTTGAAGAAACAGAAAGAGGGTAAAAAACGCATGAAGTCTGTGGGTAATGTTGATGTGCCTCAAGAGGCTTTCTTAGCAGTATTACACATAGGTAAAGATAAGTAGTCTTCAATTGCTAACCCCCTTGTTAAGCAAAAGGGCGATAGCAATTAATAAAAGCTAATGCGCTGGTTTATTAACCCGCGCATTTTGTATTTTAAACGAGTCATATTAGTTAAAAATATTAATTAATATGATTTATAAAATTGATAGGAAAAAAAATGGCAAATTCATTTGCATTGATATTAGTGGTTTTAACGCTCTTAACCGGCGCTGCCTGGCTGTTTGATAAAATAAAGTGGGCGAAAAAGCGTAAACAGGCTTATGCCGATTTTCAAGCGCAATCTGAAATAGAATTAGACGATAAAACTTTAGCTAAAATGTACCCGGAAAATCCAATTATTGAGAATGCTCGTAGCTTATTTCCAGTGATTGCAACGGTATTTATTTTACGTTCATTTATTTATGAACCGTTTCAAATTCCATCTGGGTCAATGATGCCAACACTGTTGGTGGGGGATTTTATTCTCGTTGAGAAATTCTCATACGGCATTAAAGAACCTGTTTGGCAAAACACACTTATACCGACGGGGCATCCAGAACGTGGTGATGTTGCTGTATTTAAATACCCTGAAGATCAACGCGTTGATTTTATTAAACGCGTGGTGGGGTTACCTGGTGATCGTATTGTTTATAAAGATAAACAGTTGTACATCATTGCTGCCTGTGAAGAAGCCAAGTGCGGTGATTATAAAAAGTTAGACATGGAATTCCTAGGGGAACAAAACTTCAAACATGAAGCAAATACTGTCAAAGTGTATTCAGAAGTATTAGGTGACGTTAAGCATCAGTTATTAATCAATCCATTACGTGGTGAACCTGTGCAAGCTTATTTCCAACAAAAAGATGTCACAACTTATGCTTATGAGTGGGTGGTACCTGAAGGTAATTATTTCGTGATGGGTGATAACCGTGACAACAGCCGTGATAGCCGCTTTTGGGGATTTGTACCTGAGCGTAATTTAGTCGGTAAAGCCGTTGCTAAATGGATCAGCTTTGAGTTTGACCGTGGTGCTGATAGTTTCTTACCGAGTTGGGTACCAAGTAATGTACGTTTTGAACGTATAGGTAGCATAAAATGAAGATCAAAGAACAAGAATTAAAACGTTTAGAGAAACGTATTGGATATGAATTTTCAGATTTCTCATTATTAAAACAAGCACTAACACATCGAAGTGCATTGGGTTTACATAATGAACGATTAGAATTTTTAGGTGATTCAATTTTAAGTTTTGCTATCTCGACTGATTTATATAAACGTTTTCCTAAAGTGGACGAAGGCGACTTAAGCCGTATGCGTGCCACCTTAGTTTGTGGAAAAATGTTGTCAGAAGTTGGGCGTGAATTTGTATTAAGTGACTGCTTAATTTTAGGTCCTGGTGAACTAAAAAGTGGTGGATTCCGTCGTGACTCAATTATTGCTGACGGTGTGGAAGCAATTATCGGTGCGGTTTTTTTAGATTCTAATATCGATACTGCAAACAAGCTGGTATTGAGTTGGTTTGAAAGTCGCCTTAAGACAATTCAACCAGGAATTAGCCAGAAAGACCCTAAAACTCGCCTACAAGAGCACTTACAATCGCGTAAACAAGCATTGCCACTTTATGAAGTATTAGATGTAAAAGGTGAAGCGCACAACCAACAATTCACCATGAGTTGTCAAATTGAAGGCATGAAGCAAGTGCAAGGTAAAGGCACTAGTCGTCGTAAAGCTGAACAAGTCGCGGCGAAAAACATGTTAACTGCATTATTAGGTGAGCAATAATGTTACTACTCAATACTATTTATTTACCTGTACTTTTAACTTTAACTTTCATCTATTTAGGAGCTAAATAATGACACAAAAATGTGGCTTAGTCGCAATCGTCGGGCGCCCTAATGTAGGGAAATCAACGCTTATTAATGCATTACTTGGACAAAAAGTAAGTATCACTTCGCGTAAGGCGCAAACGACGCGTCACCGTATTCTAGGTATCGATACAGATGGTGATTACCAAACTGTTTTTGTTGATACTCCTGGATTACATATTGAAGAAAAGCGCGCCATTAACCGTTTAATGAACCGTGCCGCATCAAGTTCTATCAATGATGTTGAAATGATTGTGTTTGTGGTTGAAGGTACACATTGGACTGCCGATGACGAGATGGTATTAAAAAAATTCCAGTACTTAAAATGTCCGGTTATTTTAGCGGTTAATAAAATTGATAATGTAGAAGACAAAGAGTTATTGCTGCCACATTTACAGAAAATCGGTAAACTTTATGACTTTGCTCATATATTACCTATGTCCGCTAAATCCGGTGATAACGTTGAAAAAATTCGTGAATGGGCAAAAGCCGTGTTACCGGAGTCTGAATTTTATTTTCCAGAAGATTATATTACTGACCGTTCATCTCGATTCATGGCGTCAGAAATTGTACGTGAAAAATTAATGCGCTTCTTGGGTGATGAATTACCTTATTCTGTGACCGTAGAAATTGAACAATTTAAACAAAAAGCCAATGGACTTTTACATATTAATGCACTTATTTTAGTTGAACGTGATGGCCAAAAACGTATGGTGATTGGTAATAAAGGCGAAAAATTAAAAGCGATTGGGAAACAAGCGCGACTAGACATGGAAGAGTTATTTGACTCAAAAGTATTCTTAGAAATCTGGGTTAAAGTTAAATCGGGTTGGGCAGATGATGACAGAGCGCTACGTTCGCTTGGTTACGGTGACGATTACAACGGTTAATACAGCGGCGTAATTTATGTCCATAGAATGCCATAATGCATTTATATTACACCGACGTCCCTATGGCGAAACCAGTCAAATTGTTGATTTGTTTTGCCAAGATGTCGGTAAAGTTAGCCTTGTTTTTAAAGGTGGTCGCAGCAGTACTCGTATGAAACGCGGTATGGCACAACCATTCACACTACTACTCGCTAGTTACTTTGGTCGTAGTAGTTTGAAGACAGTTAAGTCATTAGAAGCGCAAACACAGGTGGTACCTTTACAAGGGCAACGTTTGTATATTGCGATGTATATGAATGAACTGTTATATCGCCTATTACAAGCTGAAACTGCTTGTGATGGTTTATTTGAGTGCTACCAACGCACTTTGATCAGTGTCGCTCGAGACGATGATCCGCAAAAAGCTCTGCGCTTATTTGAATTAACATTATTAGAAACGCTCGGTTATGGTGTTAATTTTGATCACGATGTATACAGTGATGAAGCGATTGAAGCAGGCTTTCAATATCAATATAAACAACAGCTTGGTTTTTTTGCTAAGCAAGCTATTTGTAACCCTCAACAGGTTTATGATGGTGCAGATATAATTAACTTATCACAGCGTAAGCTTGATAATGAAGCCACATTAAAGATGGCTAAGCGCTTTTGTCGACAGGCACTTGCTAACTTATTAGGTGATAAACCATTACATAGCCGTGCTTTGTTTGCGGCCAAATAAATACAATAAAGGAAAGAGCATGAGCAAAATATTATTAGGTGTGAATATCGACCATGTTGCAACACTTCGTAATGCACGTGGTACATGTTATCCAGAACCTGCACATTTAGCGGCGGTAGCTGAAACCTCTGGTGCGGATGGTATTACTATTCATATTCGTGAGGATCGCCGTCATATTAACGATCGTGATGTTGCTGTACTGGCACAAACACTACAAACACGTATGAATTTAGAAATGGCAGTAACCGATGAAATGGTTGAGATCGCCTTAAAAACTAAACCTACTTTTGTTTGTTTAGTGCCTGAAAAGCGTGAAGAATTGACGACAGAAGGTGGCTTAGATGTTGTCGGTAATTACGACAAAATAGCTGCGGCAGTGAGCCGTTTAAACGCCGCTAATATTCAGGTGAGTTTATTCATTGACCCAGAAGCTGCGCAAATAGATGCCGCTGTAAAAATGAAGGCTGCTTATGTTGAATTGCATACGGGTCAATATGCTGATGCCAAAACGGAAGAGATTCAAGAAGCTGAATTAGCACGTGTTGCTAAAGCCGCAACTTATGGTCATCAAGCGGGTATTAAAGTGAATGCTGGGCATGGTTTGAATTATAATAACGTTAAACCGATTGCAGCTTTACCTGAGATTATTGAACTTAACATTGGTCACGCAATTGTTGCTCGTGCGTTAATTGATGGGTTTGCTGTTGCTGTTAGCGAAATGAAACGTTTAATGATTGAAGGCCGAAATCACAGTCTATAAATGACAGCCAACAAATCAACGTTTGAAGATAAGCATTAGTCATTCAGAGTGATTAGTGCTTATTAATCTGCTTTTATTCGTAAGTCAGAACACATTCCTTATTTTTCTCCTTTACAGAGGTGTCACGTGAGTTCAGATCTTTATATTGAGCAATTACGCGCACAGTTTCCTATCTTAGATCAGCAAGTCAATGAGCATCAGCTGGTGTATCTTGATAATGCTGCTACTACGCAAAAACCACAATCTGTGATTGATGCTATTTGTGATTATTATCAAACCAGTAATGCTAATGTGCATCGTGCAAGCCATGCCCTTAGTAACAAGGCAACTACATGCTTTGAACAAAGCCGCACTAAAGTACAACAGTTTATTAATGCACGTCGTTCAGAAGAGATTATTTGGACTAAAGGTACAACAGAAGGCATTAATTTATTAGCAAATATTTTTGCTCGGCAATTTCAAGCAGGCGATGAAATCATTATTAGTGCCCTTGAGCACCATGCCAATATTGTCCCTTGGCAAATGCTTGCTAAACAAACGGGCGCTATTATTAAGGTTATTCCCTTAACTCAAGAGCATTGTTTAGATGTTGAAGCGTTTAAAGCATTATTAACCGCAAATACTAAACTTGTTTCTATTGCCCATGTTTCCAATGTTTTAGGTGTTATTAATCCAATTAAAAAAATAATTGATTTAGCGCATCAGAAAGGGGCTAAAGTCATTATTGATGGTGCCCAAGCAGTGGCGCACCTTGAGGTTGATGTACAAGGCTTAGATTGTGATTTTTACTTGTTTTCCGGACATAAGTTATTTGGCCCAACGGGCATTGGTGTAATGTATGGAAAATATGATTTATTACAACAACTCCCTCCTTGGCAAGGCGGGGGAGAAATGATTGAGACGGTTAGCTTTGAACAGACGACTTATAATCGACTGCCTTTTAAGTTTGAAGCTGGCACGCCTAATATTGCTGGCGCGATTGGTTTAGGCGCTGCCATTGATTTTGTAAATAGCTTAGAAAGAAGTGTTCTTGAAAAACATGAACAAATATTATTAGCTTATACCGAGGCTGCTTTAAAAGGGATACAAGATGTTGTTGTATTTGCTCAAGATTTAAATAAATCTGGTGCCATTAGTTTTATTGTTAAAGGCGAACACAGTACTGATATTGCGATGTTATTAGATGCACAGGGCATTGCCGTTAGAAGTGGTTCACACTGCGCTATGCCATTGATGTCAGTACTGCAATACAGTGGCACTATTCGTGTGTCATTTTCAGTCTATAACACGCTAGACGAAGCGAAAGTGTTTATTAAGGCACTACAAAACGTCATTCAAATGTTGCAGGAATAAATCAAGCTAGGTCAAAACTTCACTAACTGTTAACTATTATTGCAGTTAACAGTTAGTGCATCAATTACTCTACGGCTTGTGTAGGTGTTAACTTAAACGCTTTGTTGATCTCTTTTTTATCACCTAATAAGCGTGATGTGATGGTGCCTGCTGTCATCGAACCACTAACATTCAACGCAGTACGAGCCATATCGATCAAAGGCTCAATTGAAATCAGTAAAGCAGCTATCGTTACCGGTAAGCCCATTGCTGGTAATACTATCAAGGCTGCAAAAGTTGCACCGCCACCAACACCCGCAATACCGAATGAACTGATTGCAATAATTGCTACCAGTGAAAGAATGAAGTTAAATTCCATCGGGTTAATGCCCATGGTTGGAGCAACCATAACAGCAAGCATCGCAGGGTAAATACCAGCACAACCATTTTGCCCAATGGTTGCACCAAAGGTTGCAGACAAGTTTGCAATCGCAGGTGGCACATTTAGTTTAGTAATTTGTGCTTCAACATTCAGTGGAATGGTGGCAGCAGAACTACGTGATGTAAAAGCAAATGTTAGTACAGGCCAAATACGTTTAAAGTATTGTGTTGGACTCACTCCTACTAATGAAACTAATAATCCATGCACGATAAACATTAAGAAAATCGCAATATAAGAGGCCACAATAAAGCCGAGCAGACTTAAGATATCACCTAAGCTCGATGTTGCGACAACTTTTGTCATTAATGCCGCTATACCGTAAGGTGTTAGGGCAATAATCATTTTAACAAGGCGCATAACAATTGATTGAGCCGCTTCAATAAAAGTTCGGATTGGCGATTCAAGCTCTTTCTTTTCAATCATCACTCGACGTGCTGCAATACCGACTAAAATACCAAAAATAACTACTGCAATAATCGAGGTTGAGCGTGCGCCTGTTAAATCTGCAAATGGGTTAGTAGGTATAAAACTGACTAGCATTTGCGGAATAGTGAGATCGGCTACACTACCTAGACGAGTCTCAAGCACACTAATACGAGCGGTCTCACGAACGCCTTCAGAAAGGCCCGCTGCAGAAAGACCAAAAATTTGCGTGACCGCAATACCGATCAGCGCTGCAATCATGGTCGTAAATAATAAAACGCCAATGGTTAATGCACTAATTTTACCTAATGATCCTGAATTTTCGAGCTTCACTACTGCTGCAATCATGGACACTAATACTAATGGCATAATTACCATTTTTAATAGGCCAACGTAACCACTGCCTACTACATTTACCCATGCTAATGTTTCACTGATGATAGGGTTTCCTTCACCATAAAACATGTGAATAATAAGACCAAAGGCACTACCAAAAACTAAACCGAGTAATACCTGACGAGACAAGGTAGTCGCTTTTGTTTGTTGTTGAAACAGGAACAAAAGGATGAAAACAAATATCGCAAGATTAGCGATAACTGCAATTGACATGGGATTTCCTTAATAATGATAAATATGAGTGAAATGAACAGCTTTTAACGTTATTTTTACTTTGAAACTGTAGAGCTAGATGATAGTAAGTTGAGATTTTAATTATCTAATCGCAAAATGACAAAGCCAGATAATGCATGACTTATATCATTTGGTTATAAGTATTTTTAAATGCTGTTACCGAAGTTAAAGTTAAGTAAAAAACTTAACGGATATTTACTCCACAGTACTATTTTTTCTACGATAGTATTTTTAACACAACCAAGCTTAGTGTTGATTTTCGCAAGCTAGGACCGCAGAAATGTAAGCTACTCAAAGCATTTTTAAAATAAAAAATCCAATTATTATGGATGTATTGATCCACAATGATTGGATTTATTATCTCTTTTTCTTAAGCTCGCTTAACTCTAAGATGACTGCCATCGGTAACACTCTTAATTATTAAATTATATTTGGAAAAATCATGACTCATCAAATTATTACAGATCTTAACAATCGTTACACCGCTAAAATGTATGATGCAACTAAACGTATTTCAGCAGAGGATATGGAAATAATCAAAGAAGCAATGCGCTTATCAGCTTCTTCTATTAACTCCCAACCTTGGAAGTTTATCGTGATTGAAAGTGATCAAGCGAAACAACGTTTACATGATACTTTTGCTAATAAATTTCAATTTAATCAACATCACGCAAAAGAAGCGTCACACACTATTTTGTTTGCTCACAATCCAAACTATACTAAATCTGATTTCCAAAAAGTGCTCGATGTCGAAGTATCTTCAGGGCATTTACCTGCTGAAATGGAAGAAAACATGATGAAGGGCGGTTTTGGTTTTGTTGATTTAAATACAGACGAAACCGGCTTTAATGGCCATTGGTCAAAAGCGCAAACATACATCGCTTTTGGTAACGCATTACACACTCTTACTCGTTTAGGCATAGACTCGACACCAATGGAAGGGGTAGATCCTGAGTTAATCGGTGAAGTCTTTAAAGAGGAACTAGGTGGTTATGTATGTCACGTTGCTCTAGCAATGGGTTATCATTTAGGCGAAAAAGATTATAACCACGGTCTTCCTAAAGCTCGTTTGCCTATGGACGACGTATTTACCGTTTTATAAGCTTAAATTCATAGAGTATTATAATACTTGTTGAAAGATAGTATCTAGAAAATAAGCTAGTTGCCTAACTAGCTTATTTATAAGTTTATTTATTCTTGAATCCAAGTAACAAGACAACATTAGCTAAGACTAGCTAAGCTCAGTCAAGTTCATAAAACCAGTAATTAGCTGTAAATAATAGTTTAAAAGATCTACTGCCCTAATCATTAATGACGTTTTGAAATCAAGGTAAATTTGTAATCGGTGGTTTTGAAATAATTAATGCTATATTCAAATACTGTATTGTCTTGTAAAAAGCTGCGCGTTCGTTTTTCAATAATAGGTTGATTGGGGTCAATACCTAATAACGTCGCAATATCTATTGATGGCAATATTGGTATGATCTCTTGTTCACTGCGATCAATCACTAGTCCTTTCTGTTTTTCGATATATTCATATTTGGACTTGCGCATTACTTCGTAAGTTAAGTCTGGAAAAAGCGCTAGTGGCATCCAAGTTTCTTCTACAGTGATCGGATTATTTTCGATATAACGTACGCGTTTGACATAATAAACACGATCTTGTTCTGTGATGTTGAGATTATCTGCCAGGGTTAAGCTAGGTTTCATTACTTCGAAAGTAAGTATATCACTGTGAGTGGCTAAGTTTAAATGCGCCCATTTTTCATCAAAACTGGATTGTTGGTAGATATCATAATTGACTTTTTTTTCTTTAACGTAAGTCCCGCTACCTTGTACACTTTCAAGCTCACCATTTTCAATTAATAACTTTAAAGCTTGTCTAACAGTGACGCGACTCGCTGCAAACTCTTCAACTAATTCTGCTTCAGTGGGTAACGCTTCTCCTACTTTACACTCTCCAGTATCTATTTTGGTACGGATAATATCGGCTATTTGACGATATCTTGGTAGTTTAGCCATGTGATCCTCTTAGCAGGTGTGAATCAATTTATTAATATTTATAGAGTACTGGTAAATAGGTTTTAATACAAATATTTAAAAGTAATACAAATTTAGTCCTTTTATTTTTAATTGTCCATGATTAATTTTTGTGATGTTTTTTGTGCGATCTGCGTCGTATTTTTGAACTATATTTATGCTTTTAATACAAATATTAATACAAATGCGGCGTTAGGTGATCTAAATCACACAATTTGTATCAAATAGGTATTACAATTCGTTTCGTTGAAATGTAACCGATTTTATTTGTGGGACTTGTGGAAATAGGACAAAGATTATGAAAATGACAACATTAACAAATGCATCTTTGATGACATTGCAAACTACGTTTGCTAGTCGCGATGATGCTATTCATGCGCTAACTGAAAAGTTAGATCAGCAAGGTAAATTGCATAACAAAGAAGAATTTTTAGCGGCAGTATTTGCACGTGAAGAGCAAGGACCTACCGCTTTAGGTGAAGGGCTTGCTGTACCGCACGGTAAATCTGATGCAGTAAAAGAAGCAAGCTTTGCCGTTGCTACTTTGAAGCAAGATTTAAAGTGGAAAGGTATTGATGAAGATGAAGACGAAGATGTTAATTTAATCTTCTTACTTGCGATCCCTAATGCTGAAGCGGGGTCTACACATATGCAAGTGTTGACTGAATTAACAACTACTTTAGTAGATGATGACATTCGTGAAGCAGTACTTAATGCAACTACTCCAGAGCAAGTGCTTGCTTTATTAGACGGTAAAAAAGTTGCTAAGGAACAAGTTGAATTAGATTCAAGCAAACCAACCGTTGTTTGTGTGACAGCTTGCCCAGCAGGTATTGCACATACTTACATGGCTGCGGAATACTTAGAAAAAGCAGGTAAGAAATTAGGCATTAATGTCTATGTTGAAAAACAAGGTGCAAACGGCATTGAAGACCGTTTAACTGCTGCACAATTAAATGAAGCGGTTGCCTGTGTTTTTGCTACTGAAGTATCGATTAAAGATATTGAACGATTTGATGGTATCCCACGTGTTGAAACAGCAGTGGCTGAGCCTATCAAACATGCAGAGCGCATTCTTAATGAAGCATTAGAAGCGGGTAAAAACGGTACTGGTGCGGCACGTGTTGCACAGACAGAAGATAAACCTAAAAGATTACCGCTTAAAACAGAATTGAAACGTGCTTTATTAAGTGGTATTTCATTTGCTGTTCCATTAATCGTTGCAGGTGGTTCAGTATTGGCTATTGCCGTATTGATTGCACAAATTTTTGACTTGCAAGAACTGTACGGAACAGATGGTTCATGGCTATGGATGTACCGTAAATTAGGTGGCGGTATGTTAGGCACCTTGATGGTACCGGTATTAGCAGCTTATACGGCTTACTCTATTGCCGATAAACCTGCATTAGGTCCTGGTTTTGCTGCGGGTCTTGCGGCTAACTTAATCGGTTCTGGTTTCTTAGGTGGTGTTGTTGGTGGTCTATTAGCCGGTTATGTAATGCGTTGGGTAAAAGAAAACGTACGTTTAAGCCCTGCATTCAACGGTTTTTTAACTTTCTACCTTTACCCTGTTATTGGTACGGTTGTAGTCGGTAGCTTGATGCTATTTGTTGTTGGTAAACCTGTTGCTTTCCTAAACCAAGGATTGACTGATTGGTTGAACAGCCTCTCGGGTAGCAACACATTGTTACTAGGTGCAATTATCGGTATATTTGTATCTTTCGACTTAGGTGGTCCGGTTAACAAAGCGGCTTATGCATTCTGTTTAGGTGCGATGGCAAATGGTGTTTATGGCCCTTACGCAATCTTTGGTTCGGTTAAAATGGTTTCTGCCTTTACCGTTACTTTCTCTACTATGATTGCTCCTCGCTTATTTAAAGAGTTTGAAATTGAAGTGGGTAAATCAACCTGGTTGTTAGGCCTAGCAGGTATTACCGAAGGTGCGATTCCTATGGCGATTGAAGATCCAGTACGTGTTATCGGTTCATTCCTTGTAGGCTCTATGGTGACAGGTGCAATTGTTGGTGGTGCGGGTATTGGCCTTTCAACACCGGGCGCTGGTATCTTCTCAATCTTCTTATTGCATGATGCTGGTATTGGTAGCTTTATGGCAGCAGGTATCTGGTTCGGTGCTGCACTGATTGGTACGGTTATCTCGACAGCAATGTTAATTACTTGGAGAGCACATCACGCTAAAAAAGAAAAATTAGCGGGTATGACTGCAACTAACTAATAAAAACAATGATTGGCATAGTGGACTTTCTCACTATGCCTTTTTTGCTATTTCTCAAAGTAGCTGGTTATTCATTAACCACTTATCTTAAGGTATAAAATTATGACTACATCTCGCGTACACATTACTCCACACATGCACTGGGATCGTGAATGGTATTTCACTACGGAAGAATCTCGTATTTTATTAGTGAACAACATGGAAGAAATAATGGGGCGTCTGGAAACAGATCCTGATTACAAATACTACGTACTTGATGGACAAACAGCATTATTAGAAGATTACTTTGCCGTTATCCCAGGTGGTAAAGAGCGTGTTAAAGCATTGGTTCAAGCTGGTAAATTAATTGTAGGTCCTTGGTATTCACAAACCGATACGATGCAGGTTTCTGGTGAATCAATTGTACGTAATATGCTATACGGCATGCGTGATTGTTTAGCATTAGGTGAGCCGATGAAAATTGGTTACCTACCAGACTCTTTCTCAATGAGTTCTCAATTACCAATGATCTATAACGGCTTTGGGATTGACCGTACTATGTTTTGGCGTGGTTGTTCTGAACGTCACGGCACTAACAAAACTGAATTCTTATGGCAGTCAAATGACGGTAGTGAAGTCACTGCACAAGTCCTTCCTTTAGGTTATGCAATTGGTAAATACTTACCAGAAGATAAAGATGCATTAACAACACGTTTAGATACTTACTTAAAAGTATTAGAAAACGCGTCTGTCACTAAAGATATTCTATTACCGAATGGCCATGATCAAATGCCTATTCAAAAAAATATCTTTGAGGTGATGGACATTTTACGCGAAGCTTACCCTGACCGTGAATTCTTGATGAGCCGTTTCGAAGACGTATTTGAAAAAATTGAAGCACAACGCGATCAATTAGATACTATTAAAGGTGAATTTAACGATGGTAAATACATGCGTGTTCACCGTACTATCTCTTCTACACGTATGGATATTAAACTTATTCATGCTGAAGTTGAAAACAAAATTGTTAACATTCTAGAGCCGCTTGCTTCAATTGCATTCAAACTTGGTTTTGATTATCACCATGGTTTAATTGAAAAAATGTGGAAAGAAAGCATGAAAAATCATGCTCATGATTCTATCGGTTGTTGTTGTAGCGATAAGGTTCACGCTGAAATTTTAAATCGTTATATTCTTGCTGATGACATGGCCACTAACCTGATTAATTTCTACAAACGTAAAATCGTCGATCATATGCCTGAAAAAGAGGGTTGTGATAAATTAGCATTATTTAACTTATCGCCTTATGCACGTGAAGAAGTTGTTAATACAATGATTACGATCCGTGCTCAAGAATTTAAAATCTTTGATGATGCAGGCAATGACGTTGAATACTTTATTGAAGATCAACAAGAAATTGACCCAGGTAAAATTGACCGTCAAATTGTACATTATGGTAACTATGACCCGTTCATGGAATTCAATATTCAATTGAAAGTTAACGTACCGGCAATGGGGTTCACTACGTTACATGTTCAAGCTAATGAAAAAGGCGCGCTACAAGTTGCACCACAAAATGAGCAAAACGTATTAGAAAACAGCTTCTACAAAATTACTGTAAACAATGACGGCACGTTGGCTGTATTTGATAAAGAAACAGAGCAAACGTTTGAGCAGGTATTACGCCTTGAAGATGGTTCTGATGATGGTGATGAATACGATTACTCTCCTTCACGTAAAGAGTGGTTATTATATTCAAATGACTTTGATGTTGAAACCAATGTTGAGCATCAAGCATTACAATCTGTTGCGCATATTAAATTCCGTATGAGTGTGCCTATCAACCTTGAGTCACGTGAACAACGTAGCAACCAAGATGGTTATGTTGATGTGGTCTGTCAGGTTGTATTAAAACAAGATACTCGTCGCATCGAAGTACGCATGGAATTAGATAACCAAGCTGATGATCACCGTGTACGTGTGCTTATTCCAACACCATTTGTAACAGATACAGTCGTCGCTGATAACCAGTTTGGTCTGATCACTCGTACGACCGATGACCCTGCAATGCAAGTTTGGGAAGCTGAAAAATGGAAAGAAGCGCCAGTACCTGTTTATCAATTAATGAACTTTGCTGCGCTTGAAAATGGTCAAGCTGGAATGGCTGTGATGACTAATGGTTTACGTGAATTTGAAGTCATTGCTAATGAAACTGAACAGCGTGATACATTTGCTTTAACTTTATTCCGTGGTATCGGTGTATTAGGTAAAGAGAATTTATTACTTCGCCCTGGTCGTCCGTCTGGAATCAAGATCCCAGCTCCTGATTCGCAAGTACGTGGTAAAATTGTTTGTGAATTCACTTTGTTTGGGTTTGCTGGTGATCATATTACTGCTAATGTAATGGCTGAAGCACGTGATAACGTAACACCTATTCAGTGTTACAACAAAATTCCATTTAATGCGATGAAACTAAATGTGGGTGAGAAAAATATCCCATTAACTTATAGTTTATGTAGTGCAGATAAAAATGGTTTAGTGTTAAGTGTTCTGAAAAAAGCTGAAGATGAAGATGCGTTAATTATCCGTGTTTACAACCCTTCAGAAACAGAAACGGTTAAAGGTGATATCGAATTTACAACACCGGTCACTGAATGGTTAGAAACCTTAATGGATGAAACGCCAAAACCAGGCGTAGTTGCTCAACAATCGCAAGATTTTGGTGATTTAGGTCCATGTCAGGCTAAAACGTTCCGCGTTAAGTTTTAATCAAAAAGGGGCAATACACTTAATGAGTTGATTCGCTCCCTTGATATAAACTATTTTTTAGTTAACTATAATTAGAACCCCTCGCCAGAGGGGTTTATAGGTGAAATGATGAAAATTGTTATTGCCCCTGATTCATTCAAAGAATCACTTTCTGCTGCTGACGTAGCAACCTGTATAGAAAATGGCTTTTCAGAAATTTTCCCCGATAGTGAATACATCAAAGTCCCTCTTGCCGATGGCGGAGAAGGAACCGTTGATGTATTAGTTGATGCGCTTAATGGACAAAGACAAAAGCAAATCGTGCATGGGCCTATTAAAGATGATGTTAATGCAGTTTGGGCATTACTGGATGACGGCGAAAGCAAAACCGCATTAATTGAAATTGCAGCCGCTTCTGGTCTTGATTTGATTACACCAGAACAACGTGATCCATTATTAGCCACCAGCTTTGGTACTGGGCAATCAATATTACAAGCGTTAGACCTTGGTGTGCAAAAAATCTTGATTGGTTTAGGTGGCAGCGCAACCAATGATGGTGGCGCAGGAATATTGCAAGCATTAGGCGGTCAGTTATTAGATGCACAAGGTAATGAATTACCCCTTGGCGGTGCTGCATTAGCTAACCTCGCGAGTATTGATTTAACTCATCTTGATAAACGCTGTGCTAATGTTGAATTTATTGTTGCCTGTGATGTGTCTAACCCATTAACCGGTGAAAATGGTGCCAGTGCTATTTTTGGCCCGCAAAAAGGTGCCACTGCAGAGATGGTTGAGTTACTTGATAATGCCTTAAGTCACTTTGCCAACATCGCAGAAAAAACAACGCATATTAATCATCAACAAAGTGTTGGTTTTGGCGCGGCCGGTGGGGCGCCTTTAGGTTTGTCATTAGCGTTTAATATTCAAATAAAAGCTGGCATTGATATGGTGCTGGATATTTTGAATGTCGATGAATTACTTCAAGGTGCTGATTTAGTCATTTCCGGTGAAGGCATGATGGACAACCAAACGCTGAACGGAAAAACACCCTTTGGTATTGCTCAACGTGCGGTACAACGCGGTATTCCAGTGATTGCAATAGCGGGCTCGCTAGGTACTGAAGTGGATGCTTTGTATGACTCCATGGGCAGTATTTTTGGTACCGTGAGATCGCCACAGGCACTTACCCAGGTACTCAATGAAGCAGAACAAAACTTAACACGTACCGCAAGAAACGTAGCGGCAACATTAGCGATGGGAAATAAACTTTCTCTTAAATAGCTTTTTTTAAATAACTATTTTTAAGTTACTACTTTTAAATTACTACTTTTAAATTACTACTTATAAAACTAAAAACGAATTGATAAGGGCTCATCATGACTCAAGTACTTTCACCTTGCTTTTTCCCCATGGAAAACGTGATCCAAGATTATATATGGGGAAGCCGTACTTCTATTAGCAAACTATTAGGCATTAACAATCCAGAAAATAAGCATCAAGCTGAAATCTGGATGGGCGCTCATGCTAATGGTTGTTCTAAAATTATCAACAACGGTAATACACAGCTTTTATCTGATTTTATAGCACAAGACAAAGATGCTATTTTAACACCTAAAACGAATGCTCAATTTGCTGAACTACCTTATTTATTTAAAGTACTAGCCGCAGGCGAAGCACTATCTGTGCAAGTTCACCCAAGTAAAGCACAAGCAGAAGTCGGTTTTGCAAAAGAAGAAGCGGCAGGCATTCCACGTAATGCTGGCAATCGTAATTATAAAGATCCAAACCATAAACCTGAATTGGTTTATGCATTAACACCTTACCAAGCAATGAATGGCTTTCGTGAGTTTGAGCAGACTATCGCGTTATTTAAAAAAATTAACGTAGCAGCGATTGGTGATCTTGTTGATGCCTTTTCTTCTGCATTAAATTCAGCAGGATTAGAAACATTTTTTTCTGAGTTACTTTCTTTGAAAGGCGAAGTAAAAGAATGTGCTGTTAATGAGCTGCTTGAATATGCCAATGAAAATCAAGAAGATCCATTATTTGCCCTTATTTTAGAACTATCACTTCAACACCCCGGTGATATTGGTTTGTTTACACCATTAATGCTGAATGTGATCACGCTACAACCAGGTGAAGCTATGTTCTTATATGCATGTACACCACATGCTTATTTGAAAGGTACAGGTCTTGAAATTATGGCAAACTCTGACAATGTATTACGTGCGGGTTTAACGCCAAAATACATGGATGTTGAAGAGCTTGTTGCATGTACTAAATTCGATGCTATTCCTTTTGACTCATTACAATTCACTCCTGAATTAAAAGAGGGTGGTGAGTATTACGCAATCCCAGTTGAAGATTTTAAATTTGCATTGTTTGAGTCTATTAAGGATTTAACCTTAACCGTCGATAGTGCTGAAATATTATTAGCCTTGGATAATGATGTCACCCTAACCCATGAAAGTGGCGAAACGGTTGTGATCAATAAAGGGCAATCAGTATTTATTCCTGCCTACACAAAACAATACCAGTTAACTTCAAAAGGCCGTGTGGCCCGAGCATTTAACTAATATATCTACCCGTTACCATTCAATGTGCAAAAAATGCATGTTGATTGGTAGCGGATATAGAAGCAAAGAAAGCAAGGCTATTGGCTCACCATTCACATGTTATAAAATAAACTACTTTTCTATTCACCTAGATTCGCATAAATACTGCCCATAATTATTGCCTATAGACGTGTCCATCAATATGTCTATAGATACAGCCTCTGACTTTTATACACCCATTAACTTGATCTCTATTTTCTCATCTTTCAGCGTATCGATTAAAGCTTTGCATAAGCCGACCTGAGCATTTACTATTTGAACCTAAGTTTTTAATTATCATCGCTTTGGGAATCATCATGTCAGCAAATTTATCGCAATTACTATCTATCATGCAGCAATTACGCACTCCTGAAACAGGGTGCCCATGGGATCTCAAACAAACCTTCGATAGTGTGGTGCCACATACCATTGAAGAAGCCTATGAAGTCGCCGATGCGATTGCTAATAAAGATTTTGATGATTTGAAAGGTGAGCTTGGCGATCTTTTATTTCAGGTGGTTTTTTATGCTCAGTTAGCAAAAGAGCAAGGTTTGTTTGAGTTTGATGATATTTTAGCCGTCTTAAACGAAAAACTGATTCGACGTCATCCGCATGTATTCTCGACCACTGAGTTTACAAGTGATGCAGAAATCAACGCCAATTGGGAAGCTGAAAAAGAAAAAGAGCGTCTCAAAAAAGCTAAATCATTAAATACCGAAGAAAGTATTTTAGATAATATTCCATTAGCATTACCGTCACTTACACGCGCTTATAAAATTCAAAAACGAGCGGCTAGTGTCGGATTTGATTGGGCTGAGCTAGAGCCTGTTATTGCTAAAATACACGAAGAAATTGATGAAGTATTAGTCGAAGTGAAACGAACTGATTTAACACAGGAACAGCAAAAAGCGCGTATTGTAGATGAGCTAGGGGATTTATTATTTGCTAACGTTAATCTAGTTCGCCATTTAAAAGCAAACCCTGAACAAGTGTTAAATCAAGCAAATCAAAAGTTTTCATCTCGTTTTCGTTTAGTTGAGCAACATGTAAAATCATTAGGTAAAGAGATGGGGGATTGCACGCTAAACGAACTAGATGCCATATGGAATGACATTAAAAAACTAAAAGTTAAAAGTTAAAATTAATCCCTATCAAATAATTTGCTATCTCTTATTTTGTGCGTCGGATTAAATGCGTTATTAAAATAATTGCGCTGCTTAACTGATATACCTTGTCGTAATGTCTGGGTGAAGAACCCTTTGATAAAGCGTTTAAAAATTAAATTTTAACCCCATATCATTAATATTAACATTGTTGCATGGTTATGGACTTAGAGGACGATGTAGAGCTTACTCGTTAACTTGATGTTGATTGTGCTAGATTTTTTATATTTACTAATATCGTCTGATTGGTTTTGATAGCAATCGTTTAAGTACCTTTTTATTCATTGAAAGTAGTGATTTATGACATTAATAGTTGGCCAAAATATCTTAATTGAAAAAATTGGGTGTGTTGAAATTGATTTTGCATGGCGTAGCCTGAAAAGTGATTTAAATCTGGCGATTTATGCTGTGGCTTTTAGCGATGGGAAAGTACTCGCTGAAACGAATATATCTCACAATCAATGGCCGCTGCCCAAGGCTGTGAGTTTAGATAAATCAGGCCGGCATTTTACTGTTCAATTTCCACAACTTGATACAAAAATAGATCGCCTTGCTTTTTATGGTTTTTTACCTGAAAACAGTCGCTATTCTTTAAAGCAGATGAGTCATTTTCAAATTAGAGTTAATGATTTATCTCTCGGTCGATTGGCAAAAATGGATGTTGAATCTTTTAATGACTCGCATAAAGGTGTGATGTTTTTTGAGTTTTACCTACATAATAACGTATGGAAATTAGGCTATAAACGCCAGCCTCTAAAAACAGGACATTTAACGACGTTAACAGAGCTAGGGGTGAGCTTTATCAAGCCTGAAAGACTTGAAGAAAAGCCTTCAGTGACTTCTGAGCATAAAAGCACCGAGGCAGAGGTTATAACTCAACCATTAGAGCCAAGTATCGTTGAGAATGTACAACTACAAAAAGGTCAGAATTTATCACTTAGTGAGCATTTTACACATTGCACTGCGATCACTTGTAAGCTTAATGTTGTACCTAAAATAGATGATTTGGCACTTAACGTCGTTGCTATCAATCGTGATAATAAAGTCAATAATATTAAAGATTTTTTATATCATGAAAATACGATATTACGTGGGGAAGGAGTCAAGCTAAGCGATGCAGAAGTATCGATTAACTTAGATAAACTACCTCAGGATGTCACTAAGATTCAAATTTTAGTAACAAGGCGTGCGGCGAGTAAGCGTATTAATAGTGCTGATTTTATCGAGCTGAGCGTGAGCAATACTTATACCGACCAAAAGATGGCTAAGTACGTCTGCGAAACCACTGATAAAAATTATAATACTATGGTGCTGCTGAACTTCTATCGTAATCAACAGGGGTGGTCGATTCGAGCCGTAGGCCAAGGGTTTTCAGGTGGATTAGATAAAATAGGTCAACGTTATCAGTTCTCACCACCTAAGTTGCGTTATGTCGCTCCTAAAGCTAGCGTAGCATCGAATACGTTACAGCAAGAGATCGCTTCCTTTGAAGCCGAGAATAAAGCTGCGGTAGATAAATATAAAAAACTACAGTCTTTATCTTATTTATTGATGGGCATTGCAGCATTACTGGTTTTATTAACCTTTAGCCGAATTTTATTTCTACCGCTTGCCTGTTTGTTAGGTGGGTTAGGTTGGTTTTGTTTTCAACATGCATCGAAGTCATTAAAAACAATTCAAGATGAGCAATTTGAACGTTTAGTGCTCAACATGATCAAAGCAAATAACTATCAGCTCACACCTTTTGATATCGCAACTCATTGTCGAGTTAATATTGAACGAGCCACCGAAATGCTAGATAGTCTATGCGATAAAGGGCTTGGGCATACCGCTATTAATAGAGAAGGTAATGTTTTTTATGACTTTTCTAGCCTTAAAAATTCAACTTATTAAGTGATAATAGCCAGCATTACTAAGCACCTTATATTTGTATAATCAATGAAGCAGCATCTTTTGCTGGCGCAATACTATTTCTAAACGCTATGTTGACTTTATTGTTGCTTTAATTGTTATTAATAGAGAACTTAAACCTTGTTTTTGCAGGTAAAATAAATAATATGAGTAAATGCAGAGAAAAGATTGTCGAAAATAAGTGCGCTTGCTATAATGTCATCCCATCTAAATGTTCAATATTCTTCATTTTTGATAACAATGTCACATAACGTATAAACATCACTTAACTTAGCTAAGTTGATGATTTTTGCTGTGTGATTGTTTTTATGTGGAATACCGGCTTCTTTCTACTCTTTAATTCTTAGGGTTACTATGACGACAAAATATATTTTCGTAACTGGTGGTGTTGTTTCATCACTAGGTAAAGGTATTGCAGCTGGCTCTCTTGCCGCAATTTTAGAAGCACGTGGTTTAGACGTGACTATTCTAAAACTTGACCCATATATTAATGTTGACCCTGGAACAATGAGTCCAACTCAGCATGGTGAAGTATTTGTTACCGATGACGGTGCTGAAACGGATCTCGATTTAGGCCATTACGAACGCTTTATTCGTACCAAGATGACTAAACGTAATAACTTTACAACCGGTCGTATCTATTCTGATGTATTAGCAAAAGAGCGTCGTGGTGATTACCTTGGTGCAACTATTCAGGTTATTCCTCATATCACTAATGAAATCCAAGCGCGTGTTGTTGCTGGTGGTGAAGGACATGATGTAGCCATTGTTGAGCTAGGTGGAACTGTTGGTGATATTGAATCACAACCTTTCATTGAAGCTATTCGTCAATTAGCGTTAAAAGTAGGTCAAGCTAATGCGATGTTTATGCATTTAACATTGTTACCTTACTTAAAAACAGCGGGTGAAGTTAAAACTAAACCAACGCAGCATTCTGTAAAAGAATTACGTAGTTTAGGTATTCAACCTGACATTCTTATTTGCCGTAGTGAAGTGAGTTTCCCTGCAAATGAACGCGCTAAGATTGCGTTGTTCTGTAATGTGCAAGAAAAGTCAGTTATTTCATTACGTGATGTAGATTCAATTTACAAAATTCCAGCATTGTTAAAACAACAGGGGCTAGATCAAATCTGTATTGAACGTTTTGGTTTAGAGTGTCCTGAAGCTGATTTAAGTGAGTGGGCTAAAGTTGTTTCTGAAGAAGCAAATACAACCAGTGAGGTTGTTATCGGTATGGTTGGTAAATACACTGAGTTACCAGACGCATACAAATCGGTTAACGAAGCCTTAAAACATGGCGGCTTAAAAAATGCTGCAACAGTGAAAATTAAATATATTGATTCACAAGATGTAGAAATTAAAGGTTTAGGCGTATTAGAAGGTATCGATGCTATCTTAATCCCTGGTGGATTTGGTGAGCGTGGTGTTGAAGGCAAAATTTTAGCGGCGCAGTATGCTCGTGAAAATAAAATACCTTATTTAGGTATTTGTTTAGGTATGCAAGTCGCATTGATTGAATATGCACGTAATGTTGCAGGCCTTAAAGATGCACATTCAACAGAATTTAATGCAGAGACTAAATACCCAGTTGTTGGTTTAATTACCGAATGGATTGATAAGTCAGGTGAAGTCGAACAACGCACTGAAGACTCTGACTTAGGTGGTACGATGCGTGTAGGTTCGCAAAAATGTCATTTAGCCGATAAGTCTAAAGTATTAGAAATGTACGGTAGCAAAGAAATTTTTGAACGCCATCGTCATCGTTATGAAGTTAATAACAATTTATTACCTGCGATCAAGAAAGCAGGCTTAAAAATTACTGGTTTATCAGAAGACAAAAAATTAGTCGAAATAATTGAAAACCCAGATCATCCTTGGTTTGTTGCTGCGCAATTCCACCCTGAATTCACCTCAACACCGCGTGATGGACATCCGTTATTCAAAGGGTTTATAAAAGCTGCGATAGATCATCAACAAGGTCGTTTTTTATAGTTTTTGTTGACCCGATCGCATTAGTTTGTTAAAAAATTACACAATAAAAGCTGCTGGATGTAATAGCAGCTTGTTTTAAAGAATTTTTAAAATTTTATTTTTACTTAAACAAAGGAATAATCATGTCAAACATAGTTAAAGTACTTGGTCGTGAAATCATGGATTCACGTGGTAACCCAACGGTAGAAGCTGAAGTTCATTTAGCAGATGGTTCTATCGGTATGGCTGCTGCGCCATCTGGTGCATCTACTGGTTCTCGTGAAGCTCTTGAATTACGTGACGGCGATAAAGCTCGTTACTTAGGTAAAGGCGTACTTAAAGCTGTTGCTGCTGTAAATGGTCCAATCGCTGAAGCACTAGCTGGTAAAGATGCTCTAGCACAAGCTGAGCTTGACCAAATCATGATCGACCTAGATGGAACAGAAAACAAAGCTAAATTCGGCGCAAACGCTATCTTAGCTGTTTCTCTAGCTGCTGCTAAAGCTGCTGCAATCTCTAAAAAAGTACCTCTATACGCTCACATTGCTGACTTAAACGGTACTTCTGGTGTTTACTCTATGCCTCTTCCAATGATGAACATCATCAATGGTGGTGAGCACGCAGACAACTCTGTAGATATCCAAGAATTCATGATCCAACCTGTTGGCGCGCCTAACTTCCGTGAAGGCCTACGTATGGGTGCTGAAGTATTCCATAGCCTAGCTAAAGTACTTAAAGCTGACGGTCACTCAACTGCTGTTGGCGATGAAGGTGGTTTTGCTCCTAACCTTGAGTCTAACGAAGCTGCACTTGCTGCTATCGAAAAAGCAGTTGCAAATGCTGGTTACGTATTAGGCAAAGACATCACATTAGCGATGGATTGTGCTGCATCTGAGTTCTACGACAAAGAAGCAAACATCTATGACCTTAAAGGTGAAGGCAAAAAATTCACTTCAGAAGAATTTAACTTCTTCTTACAAGATCTTACTAACAAATACCCAATCGTTTCTATCGAAGACGGTCTTGACGAGTCTGATTGGGATGGTTTCGCACACCAAACTAAACTAATGGGTGATAAAATCCAATTAGTTGGTGACGATCTATTCGTAACAAATACTAAGATCCTTAAGCGTGGTATCGACAACGGTATTGCTAACTCAATCTTAATCAAATTTAACCAAATTGGTTCACTAACTGAAACGTTAGCAGCAATCAAAATGGCTAAAGATGCTGGTTTCACAGTTGTTATCTCTCATCGTTCAGGTGAGACTGAAGATGCAACTATCGCTGACCTAGCTGTTGGTACAGCTGCTGGCCAAATCAAAACTGGTTCATTGAGCCGTTCTGATCGTGTTGCTAAGTACAACCAACTTCTACGTATCGAAGAAGCTCTTGGCGCTGCTGCACCATACAATGGTCTTAAAGAAGTTAAAGGTCAGTAATATTTTTGCCTAACTTCGGTTAAGGCTAATATTCTACTTTGAATTCTTAGATTAGAAATCCTCAACTTAGGTTGGGGATTTTTTTTACCTGCTGTTTGGCGAAAGAGCATTAAGCCGTTCTGACCCTGTTGCTACTCTTTGTTAACTACGGGCAACCAACTTCTACGTATCGAAGAAGCTCTTGGCGCTGCTGCACCTTACAATGGTCTTAAAGAAGTTAAAGGTCAGTAATATTTTTGCCTTCCTTTGCTCTGGGCGCAGCAGCACCATTCTTAACTTCAGTCTTAAAGAAGTTAAAGGTTAGTAATTCTTTTAATAGAATTTGATTTTTAAATCTTAGATTAGAAAATCCTCAACTTAAGTTGGGGATTTTTTTTGCCTATCGATTGATTTAGGCGCAGCAGCACAACTCTTAACTTCAGTCTTAAAGCTGGTTTTAAATTTGTCCATATGTTCTTTACTTAAGTGAATAGTAAAATATGAAGCTACTGGCCTCTTAGTTTTTAATAAACAATGACTAGTTTTGAAGTAGAGAGAACACTATTTCACAGTAAAATCTTCAGGCCAAATAAAATAGGCTCCGAAGCGGCCTTTTTTTGCCTCTCCACCGACTGCTATACCTTTATCTGTTAGAATATGTTGTTCATTTTCTTCTTTTATATATTCTGATAAAACAAGTTTATCTAATAGCTCTGCTGTTTTGAGTTTAAGTTTAGTTGCCAATTTAGACGATGTGATTTTAACTAAATTAGTATCACTTATTGATTCATCAGATTTGATTATTTCATCTTGTTGAATTGATTTTTCAATTTTCTGTAATGAAATTCTTACCTCATCACTTATCCTAATTATTCTCTGCGCCTCGTCATATGCATCTCTATACATGTCAGAGTCATCTTCGCGTGAAATATGAACTCCCATTTCATTATTGTTAACTTGGCTGAATTCGTAGAGATTCAAACTAGTGATTATACAAGAACTTTCATTCATGTAACATTTAGCATGCAAGTTTTTACAAAAGCTTGTTCTAACAAAGGATAATTCATTTAACCAACTAATTTCCATTGGGTGTAACTCGCTTTTTCCATAAACAATACGAACATCAATTTTCAATCTATTTTTATCTTCAAGTAATTCTTTAACACGATCATTTAATCTTAAAAAAGGGCTGATCAGTATAAGGCGATCTGATGCACTTTTTATCAACTCTTCTAAATAATAATTTGTTGCGCTGGTGTTTAAAAATTTTGCCATTTGAATAATCCTTTTTATAAATTTTATTAAAATAATTATGCAACAGGATTATCACTATAAGTAGTTGCTCCCGTTTTATGCATGAGGGCAAATCATCTGTATGATTTTGTTATTTAGGAGCATATTAAATTTAAGAAAACACAACATTATTTTTCGCATTAAATTTTAATGTACCTATAAGTGGTTAAACATACTTTAATAATATATTTAATCAATAAGTTAAGTTAACGATAAAGTAGATTATTTAGTGATATATCATATTGAAAGTTGAAATGAAGCGTCATGATATATATTAATTACTCTCGTTTTTTCAACATCAAAATTGAAAATTTAAAATGTACTTACAATGTGCTAAATCATATCTTATTTTGCTAACTCAGCGTAAAATGCGCGCTTTATTGATATTGAATCCCTTATTGACCCCCTTATTGGAGCTACTATGCCTTCACTTATTGATCTACTTGGTTGGACAAGTGTCTTTTTCTACATATTTTTAATGATTTTTAATGGCATGAAAAATGTGCGTCTTGCTTCATTCCTTTCGGTTATTAATGATGTGTCTTGGGGGATTTTAATCGGAGTGATGCCTAAAGTATTATTAAATTTGGTAGTGGGTAGTGTGACTTTATACCGTTACTTATGTGACTTTACTGAACTCTCTCGCAAGATGACGCGTTTTATTCTTGTTATTATGATCGCTTTTTTATTGTATGCGACGTATTTTTCTATCAATGATTATCTTGCAAATCCATCATTAGGTTTGTTACTTACATGGGCTGATTTTGCGATTATTTTGACTGCCTTGAGCGTTAAAAAATTACGTCTATTTCAGTATTTCATGTGGATATCGGCTTTTGTCGGTGGTTATGCTTATTACCTGTTAGGCATTGAACAAATGATTGTAATTAAAACTATTGTTGCATTAATTATGACGCATAAGTTATTCATCCATCCGTTTTATCCTCAACTTGAAGGTAAATTACTGTTTTGGAAAAATTGATTTTTGCCATTTAAATATGATGCTTCCCCTGTGGAATAAGAACGGGGGAGAGTACTTAAGTCAGATCTTCTATCTCCATTATTAGTTTTTATAGCGGGTACCAAAAGGCTCATTTATTTGTTGAATTAACTTTCGTTTTGGTTGGGCCTATTATTTACTATTAAGATTTGTCCTTAATATATCACCCAACAATCATTTATTTTACTTAGGTATTTACCTTAGTTTGAAGCTTCGCAACGACTAAATCTATGGTGTATTAGGCTTTATGCTTCACCACCATCAACTCTATAGCCAACCTTATAGTCAATCTTACAATGTAACTCAATCTTTTATTAAAGTGGTTTTAATCGTTAACCTGCATTTTTTGATGCTTAGATTCTGACAATAAGTACGATTTAGCTGTCTTGGGTTGATTTTAATTTTCCGATGAATGTGGGATGATTAACTTTTTAATACTGAGTCATAAAATCATGCGCTTACTGTTGTTTATCTTTATTTTTATATTCGCATTATTACAGTACCATTTATGGTTCGGTAAAAATGGATTGCAGGATCATCATGAATTTACACAGGAGGTTGAATTAGCTATTTCAGGCAATGCTGAGCTAACCACTCGTAATCAAATGATGTTTTCTGAAATTGACGATTTAAAAACTGGTACGGATGCAATCGAAGAACGTGCACGAAATGAACTGGGGTTGATTAAAGAAGGTGAGACCTTTTTCCGTATTGTACCGAAGGAAGAAAATTAAATGAGTAAACTTTCTTTTTCTGCGGTGATACCCGCTGCAGGTATTGGCAAGCGAGTTGGGGCGCAGATCCCTAAACAATATTTACCTCTCTTAGATAAAACGATTATTGAACATAGTATTACACCTTTTCTTAATCACCCTGATATTAATAAAGTAGTGGTTTCTATCGCTCAAAATGATCAATGGTTTCACCTGTTAGGTCTAGCTAACCACCCTAAACTGAGGATAGTAGAGGGTGGCAAAGAACGTGTGGATTCAGTACTGAGTGCCCTCAAAGTTTTGCCTGATAGTGAGTATATTTTAGTTCACGATGCCGCTCGACCTTGTTTACAAACACAGGATATCGATAAGCTGATCGCTCATGCAAACACTTATAAATCTGGTGCAATGTTAGGTTGTAGAGTCCGTGACACCATGAAACGAACTGATTTACATAATAATATTGAACGTACGGTCGACCGCAACAATCTATGGCACGCACTCACCCCACAAATGTTTAACAATCAGCAATTAATCTCTGCTATAACGTCTATACAAGATCAGCACTTAATTACTGATGAAGCGTCTGCTATCGAATTAGTTGGTGCAGCAATCACTGTCATTGAAGGGCGCAGTGATAACTTAAAAGTAACTCAGCCTGAAGATTTATTACTCGCTGAATTTTATCTCTCTAAATTTAACGCCCACAATTAAGGAAATAATATGATCCGTATTGGTCATGGATATGATGTACATAAGTTTGGTGGCGAAGGCCCAATTACCATTGCTGGCGTGAAGATCCCTTACAGCCAAGGTTTACTTGCACATTCTGATGGGGATGTTGCTATCCATGCGTTTTGTGACGCGATACTAGGTGCATTAGCGCTCGGTGATATTGGCCGCCACTTTCCTGACAATGATGCGGCTTTCAAAGGTATTGATAGCCGAGAATTATTGCTTGATGTGTACCAACAAGCGAAACAAAAAGGCTATCGTTTAGGTAATGCAGATATCACCATTATTGCTCAAGCACCTAAAATGGCACCTTTCATTGATGCTATGTGTGCAGAACTAACCCGTCTGCTCGATACAGACTTAGGTAACATAAATGTTAAAGCAACTACCACTGAGCAATTAGGACCAATGGGGCGTAAAGAAGGCATTGCCTCGCATGCTGTGGTTATTTTGTTAAAGGATGCACAATGAGTGATACACAACCTGAAAAAATGGTTTATCCATTAGACTTTAATTACTTATACGGAAAACCTAGCAGTACAGGTCGGTTTAAACAGCATTGTGAAGATTTTCGTGTTGAAGAACATTTAGATTTTGATTTAACTGGGGAAGGCGAGCATGTTTGTTTATGGATTAAAAAAGTAGGTGAAAATACTGATTATTTAGCGAGACAATTGGCTAAGTTTGCAGGTATCGCAGCTAAGAATGTGAGTTATGCAGGATTGAAAGATCGTCAAGCTGAAACCTATCAATGGTTTTCGCTTTATATTCCAGGCAAAGTGACCCCTGACTTCAGTACTTTTGAGTCACCTGGTGTGAGTATATTAAAGGTGATACGCCACAATAAAAAACTGCGTACAGGCTGCCTTGCCGGTAATCATTTCGCCATCGTTTTACGTGAAATATCAGATAAAGAAAGATTACAAAAAGTATTAGAACAAGTTGCGCAAGGGGTGCCAAATTATTTTGGTAATCAACGTTTTGGTTTTGATGGTCATAACGTTAATGCTGCATTACAAATGTTTAATGGGCGAAAAATAAAAGATCGTTTTAAACGCGGTATCTACCTGAGTGCGGCGAGAAGTTATTTATTTAATCGCGTTATATCACAGCGTATTGCTGATAATTTACAGGTGCAACCTCTACTCGGTGATTGTGTTCAGTTTGTTGCTAACCGTTCTTTTTTTCCATTACCTGATTTATCCGAACAAACATTACAACGTTTAGCTATACGCGAAGTTTGTTTAACGGCCCCTTTATGGGGAGCGGGGGAGCTCACTTCATCTGACGAAGCAAAGCAATATGAATTAGCGTGTTTGTCTTCATTTGAAGATATACAAAAAGGATTGGCGAAAGAAGGCTTAAAACAAGAGCGTCGACCGCTATTATTAATTCCTGAGCAGTTTAGCTATCAATGGTTGGATGAAACTACCTTAACAATAAAATTTTATTTACCCGCGGGCTGCTATGCAACCAGTGTGATCCGCGAGCTTATTGATACAAGTCTATGATGAGTTGTTATGTGGTGGCGAGCTATTAGGTTATTCATATAGCTACAATAAAGCCGCATGAAATAGGAGCAAGTATTGACGATTGCTCCTTAACATCATCTTAACGATACAATCCTATTTGATTAGGACAACTGAGTTTGACGTTTATATGTGATATCCCACTAATACCTGATTTAACGGCGACTCAAAAATTAACTGTTTATTGCATTGGTTAGGCGGCAATTAGTCGTCACCCATTATTTTTATTCATAAAAGAGAAAACTGTGAAAATATTTGCCCCACTTTATACAAAAGTAATGCGTTGGTCTAAGCATAAATATGCTCCTTTTTATTTATACTTAACAGCATTCATTGAGTCGATTTTTTGGCCAATTCCTGTTGATATTATGTTAGCACCAATGGCTTTAGCAAAACGCCATCTTGCATGGCGCTTTGCTTTCGGGGCAACTGTATTTTCAGTGTTAGGTGGTGCCGTAGGGTATTACCTTGGTAGTGCTTTATATGAACCCGTTGTGTTGCCATTTATAGAGGTGATGGGGTATCAAGATAAAATGCAAACTGCACAATTATGGTTCAATGACTGGGGAGTGATGGTGATTTTTATTGCCAGCTTTACACCTATTCCATTTAAAGTATTTACCATAACTGCAGGTGTCATGAATATGGCATTTTGGCCCTTTTTATTGACGGCTTTAGTGGGACGTGGATTACGTTTCTTTTTAGTCGCAGGTTTAATGGTATTAGGTGGTGAAAAAATGGAAGCGAAATTAAGTAAATATATCGACGTCTTAGGTTGGTTAACAATTGTTGCCGCTGCTATTTTATATTTTACTTTAAAGCATTAGTTTTATTGTGAAAATTATATTATTTACTACATTGTTTTTTTTGTTTTCATGCTCTTCTCCCGGTGGTAGGGCACCAGTTTATGATGTGAAATCAAATAAAGGTGCGCTCAACAAAGGTGGTGGCACTTATATTGCAAGTGGTAAAAGTATTAAACCAGGGCAAAAAAAGTACGTTGTTCAAAAGGGCGATACACTTTATTCCATTGCCTGGCGAGCGGGTATGGCGGTGAACACGTTAATTAAACGTAATCATTTAAGAAAGCCTTATATTATTAAGAAGGGACAAGTCCTAAATTTACGCTCAAGTACCTCAAAAGTGGTGGTTTCTTCATCAAATAAGGCAAAAAATAGCGCAGGAAGTTGCACAGTTCAAACCTGTAAACAAAACAATAAAATAGAGGTTGTCAAAAAATCATCGAAAGCATATTCTGCTAATGATGTTGATGAAAAAGTGATTAAAAAGAAAACGATTAATCAACAAGATTCGAATAATAAAGTGGCGGATTGGCAGTGGCCAACTAAAGGTAAATTAACAAAAACCTTTGCTAACTCCCCGCAAGGAATGAAGGGTATCTCTATTTCTAACGTTCGAGGAACACCGATATATGCAGCGGCAAAAGGGAAAGTTGTTTATGCAGGTAGCGGTTTAAGAGGTTATGGAAAACTAATCATTATTAAGCATAATTATGATTATTTAAGTGCTTATGCACATAATGATAAACTAATAATAAAAGAGAATGAACAAGTTGAAATGGGCCAAAAAATAGCTGTGATGGGAGATAGTGATACAGATACCGTGCGATTACATTTTGATATTCGCTATCGTGGTAAGTCTGTTGATCCCATGCGTTACTTACCTAAACGTTAATAACGCGATCAAGTTTTCAGTTAATGATTGAAATAATTTAGGAATATTTAAAAGGCCCAATTTAAAAGTAATAGTTCATCAAATTGAAGCGGTAAAAAGGGAGTGCAACCATGGTAGGAACAACTTCAGTTAATTCAGAGCACAAGGATTTAGACAACTATAATCAGCCAATCGTTGATGATCTTGAAATGGATGATGGATTAGGTATTGATAAAGCTGAGGCAGAAACCCCTGCAGAGCCTGAACGCTATGCAACAGGCAGTGAATTTAAGGTAATGGATGCCACTCAATTGTATTTGGGTGAAATTGGTTACTCTCCGCTATTAACTGCCCAAGAAGAAGTCTATTACTCACGCCGTTCTCATCGTGGTGATGAAGTGTCTCGTAAACGCATGATTGAAAGCAATTTGCGTCTCGTTGTTAAAATATCACGTCGCTATAATAATCGTGGTTTATCATTATTAGATTTAGTCGAAGAAGGTAACTTAGGGCTTATTCGCGCGGTTGAGAAGTTTGATGCAGAAAAAGGTTTTCGTTTTTCTACTTACGCGACATGGTGGATACGTCAAACCATTGAACGGGCCATTATGAATCAAACTCGCACGATACGTTTACCTATTCATATTGTTAAAAAATTGAACGTGTATTTACGCACCGCACGAGAATTAGCGCATAAACTGACACATGAGCCAACGCCGGAAGACATCGCTAAAGAGTTGGATGTATCAGCAAAAGAAGTGTCAAAGATATTAAAGCTGAATGAACGTATAAGTTCAGTAGATACACCACTTGGCCATAGTTCAGACAAAGAATTATTAGATATTATTCCAGACAGTAACGAGTCAACACCAGAAAATACATTACAAACTAACGATATGAAATTGCGTATCGTGGATTGGTTAGAGGATTTAAACGCAAAACAACGAGAAGTATTAGCAAGACGCTTTGGTTTATTAGGATACGAAGCGGCGACATTAGAAAATGTGGGTAAAGAGATTGGTTTAACACGCGAACGTGTGCGTCAAATTCAAGTAGAAGCATTAAAAGCGCTACGTGAAGTGTTATCAAAACAAGGGTTATCTATTGAAGCTCTTTTTCAATCTTAATAGTTTGAAATCAATATTTTAACTCAATAGTTTAATTGAAAAGTTAATAAAAAAACGCATCCAATGGATGCGTTTTTTATATCTCCCGATAAATTTTATATCTGTTCTAGTGGCGGGCTATATTAATTCTGATTGAGAAAAGCTAAATGAAGGATCAATCTCTCGTAACTCTTTAGCGAGCATCAACTGCGCCTTGGCATTTTCAATTTCTCGCCACTTACGAGGTTTAGGTTTACGTTTAACGGGAGTGTGGAATAGGTTATTAATTTTGATATCGCTATCATTTAATTGAAGCTGTTGCATGTTATCCCCTTAACTTTACTGTCCAAGTGTGTGTGCTGAATACAATAAGCTGATGAGATGGCATTTTTATGACAAATATATTGCACTTTTATTAATTGTGGCATTCCTTTTAAGTTGGCCGCATTTGCTTTTTACTTGTTCTTAATTTGCTAAAGAGAACAATCATTTATATTTGTTTACCTTATAAACTAAGCTATTCCTCCGTGTAAATTTCACTGCCCACGTTTAAAGAAATCAACATAACTGCGTACTGTGACTCATGCTAAATTGATTTTTTGTTCTACGCTGAATAGATCATTGTTTGATGCTTCAGTTATGCTTCTGCAAAACAGGTGGACAGTCTTAAACATCATTACGATGTAATATTTAACCTCAAATTATAAACTGTAAAATATTAGGAGGAGCAATGACTCACTTCCATGATCACGGTTTTACCTTTATTGAGTTAATCATTACGCTCGCTATTTTAGGCGTTATTATTTCAATATCCACGGCTTCATACCAAGGGATTCTGGCAAACCAAACCTTGCTGAGTCGCACGTCAGAAGTTTATTACACACTACAACTTGCAAAAGTAGAAGCAATTAAACGCAATCAAAAGATTTACGTTAATTTTTGTCAACAAGGTAACCTCTGGAAGATGGGTATCAGTGATACCAATCATTGTGATTGTTTTAGTGCTAATTCTTGCCAATTAGATGGTGTTGAAAAAGTACAAGATCTTGCCGATGGAAAAACGATTGTTATTGATAGTTCAACATTAACTTTTACAGGGACACAGGCATCCTATGGCTCATTACGCTTTTCAGTAGAAACTGGCAGCGTCACAATGACTAATAGCGAGCAACATTCTTTATCGATTATACAAAGTGCGATGCGTTTAAGAGTCTGTGCGCCAGACCAAGCTCAACTTGGATATAAAAAATGTTAGCGCCCATATCATTAAAGTCTGGCTTTAGCCTGATAGAAGTGCTGATTTCATTACTACTAGGTTCCTTACTATTGGCGATGATCATTAGTTTATACGTTACTAATGTCAGTGCTGGTCACAAAGGCATGAAGCTCTCTCGTTTCCATGCAGATATACAATCGCTTGTAGGGGTAATGGAAAATGATATCCGCCGAGCTGGATTTGGTGGTAGTGATTTTATGGTAGGCCAAACCAATAATAAAGTTGTTGATAGTATCAATAACGGCACACAACACTGTATTGTTTATGCTTATAACTATAATCATGCGGTTGCTGCTTTACCCTCCCATTTTATGGCTTTTCGTTATTCATCAACTTCGCATAGTGTTCAGTTTGGAAGAGGTTTAAATTCGCAGGCTATCAATTGTTATAGTAGTGGTAGTTGGGTCAATTTAACGGATCCTAAATTTCTAAAGGTGACAGAGTTGAGCTTTGTGGAAAGTATCGCTTCCAACGCACAAGCAACAATGCGTAGTGTTGAAGTGACGATAAAAGCACAGTTGAAAAGTAACAGCGAATATACCCACCAAATAACCACAAAGGTACAAGTCCGTAACCCTGAATTTCATTGATAATATTCAATAAACCTCCTTTAATATTTTATATACCTACTAAATATTAAAAAGCGATACAATGGTATTTTTTTGAGCATACAACTTCATCAATGTGCCATGTCACCACTATGAAATGCTAAATATGCAATACTAAATGCCATAAAATACTAATAGGAAGTAATACTTTTGAATATCGCTGCTAAGTCCTGGATAACCTCTTATTTTGTTTGTTTCTTTTTTATATGGGGTATTTTTTTGCCTTTTTGGGGCATCTGGTTAGCTGAAAAAGGCGTGAGTCCTGCACAAATAGGTACTTTATTTTCACTCGGTTTAGTATTGCGTTTTGTTAGTACTATTGGTTTATTACCGCGCTTAAAAACAGCCAATGGGCCGATACGTTTGGCTTGTTATTTAACCTTCACAAGCTTAATGTGTTTGCTTTTATTAGTTTATTTTCAGGGTTGGTATGCACTAGCTGCTGCCACCTTATTACTTAATTTTTTAATGGCGCCAATGGTACCGATTGGTGACATTATCGGCACTCGCCTAGTTAAACAAATCCAAATTAATTATGGCAAGATCAGGTTATGGGGCTCCGTCAGCTTTATTGTTGGTTCAACCTTTGTCGGCTGGACAATTGGTGAGTTTGGGCATGAAAGTATTCTGTGGTTAATTATTGTTGCGATTTTTTTAAACTATTGTTTAACCCTAATAAGTCTAGAGCCGCAATTACAACAACAAAGTTTGCCACCTAAAAATAAACACAACAACTTACTGTCTTTGCTGAAAAAACCGAGTGTTATTTATTTTATTTTAGTAATGGGACTGATCCAAGGTAGCCATGCTGCTTATTATTCATTTAGTGCTTTATACTGGAATTCAATGAATATATCTGAATTTAATATCGCTTTATTATGGGGAATAGGTGTTTTTGCTGAAGTACTACTGATGCGCTTTAACGATAAGTGGTTCCATCATTGGACAATTAAGCAAATGTGTTTGTTAGCCGTCGTGGCTGGATTGATAAGGTGGGGTGTATTGGCACAAACAACGGATCTTTTTTGGCTATTGTTGGTACAAACATTCCATGCTTTCACCTTTGCATTAGCACATTTAGCGGCCATGCGTTTTATCGCTAAACAACCAGAGCACCTAATGGTCGGTTATCAAACTTTATATGCCAGTGTTGCTTTAGGGTTAGTGATGGCAATATTAACCTACGTATCTGGTTGGATCTACGTACCACAGGAAAGCACGCTTTTTGTTTGGATGGCAGTTATTTTATTACCGGTTTTCTTGTTGTTAAAACGATGGAATTGCGATCAAAACAACAATGTTGAATCCATTGATTAAGAGGCGTTGGTCTCGATTCTGCTTAGAGCATCACTATCGCGGACAACTGCAATAGTGTTGCTCTATCGATGGCAAGCATCCTATTCACTCCTTTTAAGTGATGAGATCATCTTTTGTATTTGAACTTTTAGCGCCTTTTATTATCCAATAGGTTGATATTAGCAAAATAACCCCCATTATATTTAGGTATTCACTTTGTTAATTGAGGTCTCTATGTTTGCACGATTATTTTTAATCTTTACTGGTGTGTCTTTACTAGAAATATTTGTTCTAGTAAAAGTCGGTGGTTTTTTAGGTGCTTGGCCTACTATTTCATTAGTGATATTAACCGCTTTAATTGGCTCTGCGTTAGTGCGTAGTCAAGGTTTACAATTGGTTCAAAAGTTACAACAACGTATGGCTGCTGGTGAAATGCCGGGACAACAGTTAATTGAAGGTATGATGTTAATTATTACTGGTGTGTTATTAGTGACACCAGGTTTTGTAACCGACATATGTGGTTTGTTATTGTTACAGCCAAGTATTCGAGCTGGCATTGCCAAAGTTATCTTAGCCAATGTTAAATTTGCACCTCAAGCAAGTATGGGCGGATTTTCTAGCCAAGGTTTTACACAAAGAACAGCACAAGATGATTCAATCATCGAAGGTGAATTCGAACATAAAGAAGATAAAAAACTAGATTAATTAGTGATTGATCAAACTATTTTAATAACATCACTTTAATATCGTTATTTTAATGACATTTTTTTAATAAAAGTGTCATCATTCCTAAGTAGGATATGCGCTGCAAATAATAATGAATTATAAAAGTGATAAATAGCAGAGGGATAACGATGAAAATTAGTCGTTCTAGCACGTTAAGAGTTTTTAAAAAATATCAACCGCGTCAAATTGCAAAATTTGTCAAAGGTTTCTTTAATGGACGTATTTTTATTGCTGGCTTAGGTCGCTTTAGGGTGGTGGACGGTAAAGTTGTTGCCTATAAACACCTTATTGCCGAGCAAAAAATAATGATCGCAGTAAGCGAAATAAATAAAATGGTTTTAGAGCTTTCTCAACCAAAAACGATTACCGTTTAATTTTCAATACAGTTGTTTATGTCTAAAACAAGACCAGCCTCACTAAGCTGGTTTTTTTATGCCCGAAACGAAATTTTTTTAGCAATTTTTTTATCAATCACCTTGAATCATATTTTTTTGGCCCCATCAGTTTAAACAACTAATCAAACAACTAAGTCTGTTAACTATCAAAGGAAGTCACAATGTCTATTCGTCCTCTACATGATCGTGTTATTTTAAAGCGTACTGAGAAAGAAACTAAATCTGCTGGTGGTATCGTTTTAACTGGTAGCGCTGCTGAAAAATCAACTCGTGGTGAAGTTATCGCCGTGGGTAAAGGTCGTATTTTGGAAAATGGTGAAGTAAGACCATTAGATGTAAAAGTAGGTGATACTGTTATTTTCAGTGAAGGCTACGGTTTGAAAACAGAAAAAATTGAAGGTGAAGAAGTCCTGATCTTAAGTGAAAATGACATTTTAGCGATTGTTGAATAATCGTTAACGATTGCTGTTTATTCTCTTGTTTTGAAAACAAAAATTAAAGAAAAAGTAAAAGGAAAATATAATGTCTGCTAAAGAAGTAAAATTTGGTAACGATGCTCGAATCAAAATGCTAGATGGCGTAAACATTTTAGCCAATGCTGTACGTGTAACACTAGGTCCTAAAGGCCGTAATGTAGTTATCGACAAAAGCTTTGGTGCTCCTCAAATCACTAAAGATGGTGTGACTGTTGCTAAAGAGATCGAACTTGCTGACAAGTTTGAAAACATGGGCGCACAAATGGTTAAAGAAGTGGCTTCTCAAACTAATGATGCAGCCGGTGACGGAACAACAACAGCAACAGTATTAGCACAATCAATCATCACTGAAGGTCTAAAAGCCGTTGCTGCGGGTATGAACCCAATGGACCTGAAACGTGGAATCGACCAAACAGTTAAAGCTGCAGTGATTGAGCTGAAAAAACTATCTACACCTTGTTCTGACTCTAAAGCAATCACACAAGTAGGGACGATCTCTGCTAACTCTGATGTGGAAATCGGCGAAATCATTGCAACAGCAATGCAAAAAGTAGGTAACGAAGGCGTTATCACTGTTGAAGAAGGTCAAGGCTTAGAAACTGAGCTAGAAGTGGTTGAAGGTATGCAATTCGACCGTGGTTACCTATCTCCTTACTTCATGACAAACCAAGAAGCAGGTACTGTTGAGCTAGATAGCCCATTCATCCTAATCGTTGATAAAAAAATCGGTAACATCCGTGAATTATTACCAACATTAGAAGCAGTTGCTAAAGCATCAAAACCATTATTAATTATTGCTGAAGACGTTGAAGGCGAAGCGCTAGCAACATTAGTCGTAAACAACATGCGTGGCATCGTCAAAGTAGCGGCTGTTAAAGCACCTGGTTTTGGTGATCGTCGTAAAGCAATGCTACAAGATATTGCCATCCTAACAGCTGGTACAGTTATCTCTGAAGAGATTGGTCTAGACCTTGAGAAAGTAACACTTGAAGATCTTGGTCAAGCTAAACGTATCGTTATCAATAAAGACGAAACAACAATCATTGATGGTGCAGGTCAACAAGATGCTATTTCAGCACGTGTTAGCCAAATCAAACAACAAATTGAAGCTTCTTCATCTGATTACGATAAAGAAAAACTTCAAGAACGTTCTGCTAAATTAGCAGGTGGTGTTGCAGTGATTAAAGTTGGCGCATCAACTGAAGTAGAAATGAAAGAGAAAAAAGATCGTGTTGACGATGCATTACACGCAACGCGCGCAGCAGTTGAAGAAGGTGTGGTTGCTGGTGGTGGTGTTGCACTAGTACGTGTTGCCGGTCTATTAAAAGATCTTAAAGGCGACAACGACGACCAAAACGTAGGTATTCGTGTTGCACTTCGTGCGATGGAATCTCCGTTACGTCAAATCGTTTCAAACTGTGGTGAAGAAGCATCAGTAGTTGCAAGCAACGTACAAAAAGGCACTGCAAACTACGGTTACAACGCAACAACGGGCGAATACGGCGATATGTTAGAAATGGGTATTCTTGACCCAACTAAAGTTACTCGTAGCGCACTTCAATTTGCAGCGTCAGTAGCTGGCCTAATGATCACAACTGAATGTATGATCACAGACCTACCAGTAGAAGCATCAGCTGCCCCAATGCCTGATATGGGTGGCATGGGCGGTATGATGTAGTAGTGGTTTTTTAACCCTATACAGATTACTTTAAGTAGTTAAAAAAAGCCTGAATAGCAATATTCAGGCTTTTTTATTAGCTGTTTCTTTTGCTCAAAGCTGTAAGTCTAAGGTCTCTTGCGTAAGCATAAGCATAATCTTTATCTTTTAGGCAACACAGCCGCTTGCAAGCTACAATTAGCCATACCCATACCATACGCATAAAGCAGATTAATTCACCGTTAGTATTACTAATAGCAACCTGTGCAGCTTACTGCTCTGCAATGTCTGAACTATCAACTTTAGACTTTGTTGTAAACTTAACCTTGTTTATTTTCTTCTATTTTAACTGATTTCTAATCGTTATCATTCACCTTAAATTTGACCTATCCAGTGATCATCACATTCCCTAAAACGGGCGTATATATATTGGACGATCTCTTGAGATAACGGGCCTGCTTTGATTATTTCAATGTTTTTTTGTAAATGTGCGATATTGACACTGCCAACAATAGCGGTATCTACTCCGTAGGTAAATACTGTAAATCGCAGGGCAAGTTCTAATTCGGACATACCAAACTCTAAAGCCATTTTCTTGCGGCGTAGCCAATATTCTTCTGCGTAGTCATCGTTTGGCTGACTATTGAAACGCCAGGGCGCATTAGCGATGGGGCGTTTGGCAATCATGCCTAAGCCTTGCTGTTTTGCTTCTGGCAGTTGATTATGAATAATGCGTTGGTCACAAAAATTCAATGACGCCATAATACTGTCGAATCGATTACTTGATACTGCGTATTGTAAATCCTCGTTTTCTCCAGAGTAGGCAATAGCTTTAATCTTTCCTTGCTGTTTGGCTTGATCAAGCGCATCGATTACTTGGCCATCTTGCAATACTGAAGTAGGGCAAGAGTGTAAATGTACGACATCAAGGAAGTCAGTCTTCATGGTTTTAAGCGCTTGATCTACACCTGTAATAATACAGTCATAGGTCCAGTCTTGTTGCCCTTCAACGCCATAACCCACCTTGGTTGATAATTTAAACTCATCTCGACGATGACTAATATATTGGCCAATTCGTTGTTCAGATAAACCATAGCCTTTGGCCGTATCAATAAAACCGATCCCCAGATCCAACACCTGATTAAGAATTCTCTCGGCTTGTTTTTCTTCTAATCGACCATCACCGACTGTACCTGCACCATAACCAATGGCTGGTACATCAAACCCTGTTAGTCCAAAATTTCTTTTTTGCATATGAGACTCTCTTTAATGATTATTATTCGTAAAAAGTGTTAAATACTGTAGCCGTTTCATTAATTACATTAAGTACCGTTTGGGCCAAACTTATTCTCAATCTAAGGCAACTTTTCACCGCGAGCTGATTCATACAATGCATACCAATCACTGCGTGATAATTGAATATTGCTGGCTTGGGCACATGCTTTAATACGATCTAAGTTAGTCGTACCAATGACTGGCTGCACTTTCACGGGATGACGCATTAACCATGCTAAAACAATCGCTTCTGTTGACACTTGGTATTTGCCAGCCAATTGAAAAACCAACCCAGCAGTCGCTTTAATATGGGCAGGTTGATCATCAATATTTCGCCCAGAGAATAGGCCTTGTGATAAGCCGCCCCATGCTTGAATTTGTACATTATTGGTTTGACAATATTCCAGCGTTCCTGCTGCAAAATTAATATTATTACCTTGCGAGTTCCCCACTAGCACACCACTTTCTAACCAATCTAATTTTGCTAAACTTATCTCTATTTGGTTGTTAACTAATGGCGTATCCATGGCAGACTGTAAATAAGCCATTTGTTGATGCTGCATATTTGAAACACCAAAATGACGCACTTTACCGCTATTTTTTAGTGCCAAAAGCGTATTAGCAACTTCATCTAACTCCATCAGAGGATCGGGGCGATGCAGCATTAAAATATCCAGGTATCCCGTGTTTAAACGCGACAAAATATTATCGACCGATGAATTTATCCATTGTTTTGAAAAATCGTAACGCTTTGGTCCACTTTTATCCGAAAAGCGAATGCCGCATTTTGATTGTATATACATTTTTTGACGTAATTCAGGACGCTCTGCTAATACATGACCAAACGCTTTCTCTGCTTTCCCGAAAGTATAAATATCTGCATGGTCAAAAAGATTAATGCCTGATTCAAGAGCAGTATCGATAACTTGGTGAGCTTGTTTTATCTCATTGTCAGCGACAGGATTTTGATCCCATCCACCCCCTAATCCCATGCAACCAAAAGCAAGATCACCGACATCGCTAAGATATTTATTTAACGGTTTCATTTTTTTTGTATTAGCAAGTTCACTCATTTTTCACCCTCTTATTGTTGCTTATCAATATATTTAATAGGGTTTATTTTAATACATAAAAATAAAATAATAAGCGCTGAAAAACGAAATGATTGTTCGTTATAAAAAACAATTAACACTATTGCGTGTTGTAATGGATAATAAGTTATCTCAGTGTTTAGTTTTCATCGATGTAAAGGAAAGGTAATGCAACAGCACAAAAAAATAGAATGCTTAATGTTATTTGTCGAGATTGCTCAGCAACTTAGCTTTACCAAAGCCGCTAAAAATTTATTTATTTCAACTGGTTATTTATCAGATCAAATAAAAAAACTAGAAAAAGAGTTTAAATGTCCTCTATTAATAAGGACAACCCGAAGTGTACGCTTAACCCCTCAAGGTGAAAAAGTGTTGATGCAGGGTAAAGAAATTAAAGCCGCTATGTTGAATTTAGAGCGTAATATTTATCATGAACATAGCGCTCTTGAGGGCGTCATAAAAATAACGGCCCCTAAAATGTTTACCGAATGTTTTTTGTTAAGCATCTGTTATGATTTCCAGAAACGCCACCCCGCAGTTACCTTCGAAATTGATTCCAGTTATACCAATTATGATTTGAATCAAGATGATTATGACTTAGCCTTCCGTGCAACACTTCACCCTCCACTAAATATGGTCGCAAAAGAGTTGTTCTCCTATCAACATTGTTTGTGCGCTTCTCCTACTTATTTCTCTAAACACGGCTTGCCAGAATCGTTTAAGCAACTCACTGAACACCAATGTTTGACTACGTTAGAGCAACCTTTTTGGCCGTTGAAGTCAGGTGATATTGCTACAAAAGGTTGGCTATCAATTAATGATAATAATTTGTTAAAGCAAATGGCTATACAAGGAAAGGGTATTATTCGCATTGCAGATTATTATGTCACTAAGGAGTTGCATCAAGGTAAGTTACAACAGGTATTAACCGATCAATACATTCAAGGACAAAGTATTTATATATTGCACCCACAACTCATTTATCCTTCGGCCAAAATTAATACATTTATGGCTTTTGTCCAAGAAAATATAAGTGTTTTTCAAAACAATGAAACTAAAATGTGAAATTAAGTTGGTTGATGCATAGTGTCGAGGAAATGAGGTAATACCTTTCGTCCCAACATAAATTCACCCCTTGAAATATGCTATTGAGGCCTTTGAGAGTTAGCTTCCTATCGTTGTAATACTCTAGGTGTAGTACTCTAGGTGGAAAGGAGTATAAAATAAGTTAGGATATTTTGACTAAGTCCTAT
>NZ_JALAAC010000012.1:0-115860 GCF_037546855.1 Vibrio sp. 1-Bac 57
ATTGATAGTCACGATACCGTTGGTACCTTGAGTCACGCTTTCTACTGGTGAGATCGCTGCTTCAGAGCCATCGGTTGAGTCATCATCATTTGCAAGCACATCAATATCAATCGCTGCATCTTCGTTAGTGCTTGCGGTATCGTTGGCTACAACCGTAAGGTCGTTCACGGCATCCACGGTGACATTAACCGTGGCTTCCTGACCTTCTTCGTTAGTATAAGTAAAGCTATCAGTGCCGTTAAAGTCAGCATTCGGTGTGTATTTCACCGTGCCATCGGCATTGATAGTCACGATACCGTTGGTACCTTGAGTCACGCTTTCTACTGGTGAGATCGCTGCTTCAGTGCCATCGGTTGAGTCATCATCATTTGCAAGCACATCGATATCAATCGCTGCATCTTCGTTAGTCGTCGCGGTATCGTTAGCTACAACCGTAAGGTCGTTCACGGCATCCACAGTGACATTAACCGTAGCTTCCTGACCTTCTTCATTGGTATAAGTAAAGCTATCCGTGCCGTTAAAGTCTGCATTCGGTGTGTATTTCACCGTGCCATCAGCATTAACTACTACTGAACCGTTACTACCTTGGGTAACAGAGGCTACTGGTGAGATCGCCGCTGCAGTGCCATCAACCGTATCGGTATCATTCGCAAGCACATCGATATCAATTGCCGCATCTTCATTAGTCGTCGCGGTATCGTTAGTCACAACCGTTAAATCATTCACGGCATCGACCGTGACATTAACCGTGGCTTCTTGACCTTCTTCATTGGTATAAGTAAAGCTATCCGACCCGTTAAAGTCAGCATTTGGTGTGTATTTCACCGTACCATCGGCGTTGATTGAGACTGAACCATTAGCGCCTTGAGTCACGCTTTCTACTGGCGAAACCGCCGCATCTGATCCATCGGCTGAGTCATCGTCATTCGCTAATACATCGATATCAATGGCAGCATCTTCATTCAATATTCCAGTATCATTATTAACGAAGGTTAAATCATTCATTAACTCCACGCTTGGATCCACTGACGCGGGCTCACCGCTCACATCATCATCACTTGGTGTTAAGGTAAATTCAGGTAATTCTTCACCGCTGTTGGCTAAGGCCGCACCGACGGCGGTTAACACCACCGTGCCATCAACTATCGCATAGTTAACGGTATCGCTTAATACAACAGTGACCGAGTCACTGTCTTCATCATTCGTTTCAAACGTCGCTACTACCAATCCTGCCACGGTTTCTGCCGCATCTTCGGTGACGTTCGTCACTGAGGTGATATCAATCGTTGGGGCATCATTAGCCGCAGTAATACCTGGTTCAACAGAAACGGTTTCACCATTATCTTGACCATCAGTTGGGGTTAATGTGAAAGGAGGTAATACTTGACCGCTGTTCACCAAAGCAGCGCCTGCTTCCGTTAACACAACATTACCATTATCATCTAACGCATAGTTGATTGTGTCATTCAAGATAACCGTCACATCGTCGCCATCTTCATCAGAGGTTTCAAACGTCGCAACCACAGCACCTTCAACGGCACTTCCATCATCTTCTGTAAAATCAGTGGTGCTAGTTAATGTTAAGATCGGTGCATCATTTGTAGTGGTAATACTTGGGTCATGGCTTACCGGTTGACCGTCAACTTGGCCATCATTTGGTGTTAATGTATATGGAGGCAAATCCTGGCCGTTATTAACCAAAGCCGCTCCAGTTTCTGTTAACACAACATTACCATTACCATCTAAGGCATAGTTTTCAGTGTCGCTTAAAGTAACTGTAACTTGATCACCATCTAAATCATTAATGGTATAAGTTGAAACCACGGCACCAATGACTGCACTACCATCATCTTCGATAAAGTTGTTAGTATTTGTTAATGTAAGTGTTGCTGCAGAGTTAACATTAAAATTAGCATCGTCATCATTTTCGTCAGTAAACACTTGCGTATCTATAGTGGGGGTATTGAAGGCAGATGTTTGGAAAGCAGTGGTGGCAATAGTTTCGGCGCCATCTCGAGCGAAATCAACAACAGAAGAACTCCCTCCATTCGATAATTCACCGGCAGCAGTTTCAATATCTAAATCAAAGACCTCTTCGCCAAGCGCAAGTAACGCTTCTAAATCGTCAATATTTTCGATATCTGAGACAATTTCTTCTTCAGCATCAACTTCAGAGACGGCATCATCCGTCGCAGTTGGGACTAATTGATCTTCCGTTGCAATTAATTGTTCTTCACCGGCTTTTAATTGCTGTTCAGCTTCAGTCACTTGTTGTTCATTTAGTACAACTTCAGTGTCATTCGTATCATCAACTAGATTATTTTGCTTTTCCATTATTTTTCCCCAACGCGACTATTCTAATTCTAATAAATAAACTATTAGAAAATTTAAAAATAAAATACACAACAAACTTATCCTTTTTTTATTGCATATTTATTTTGTAAAAAATTATTTTTTTGATTATTGTTTCAAACTGTTTGTTAATGTCTATTTCTTATGTAAAACACTATAAATTATATATTCCAAAAAAATCAAATAAACCAATACTAAAGTAATAGAGATAAGTGTTTTAGTCAAATTTACATTTAGTATACGTTGCACCTTAACTATCTGATCACTTAGCTTATTTAAATTGATAAAAATTCATCTTCATTAGCTAGAAACCTTGATATGAGTGTCTTTATGAAAGCTGTTTATTATGCCCATACCAATAGAATGAAATGTTTATAGTGGTATCTGTTTACAGAAATAATATTAGTTATATCTTAAAATTATGATCATAATCTTTATTATACTGATAATGAAAAGAAACCTTGTTTTTTGTTCGATAAATGTAGACTAGTTAATAGAAGTATTAATGTAGATGTCGTTTATTTATATAAAGCATGTAGTGATCTCAATCGAGAACAAATGACTGAACTATCTAGGGTTAAGAATAAAGTAACTATAGAAGTCATTATTTGTAATAACCAATTGTTCTGACAACGGAAATAGACTGGAACAATTTTAAATCGACTGATTAATTCTAAAAATTCTGAGAGTTATAGTAAGACGTTCCGAATTAAAGCAGTAACTAAAATGCCATTAATTTTTATAAGTATAAATCAATTAACTATTACTTAGATCTAAGTAGCCACTTGTGACATAAAGGATTAACTTCAGGTATAAGAATTAATATAGGTTCACAATGGATTTAAATGAGGATTATTTTCTATTTGTAGACTTATTAAATTGATTATTTAATAAGTGAGTGACTAGATTAAAGATGGTGGGCGATACTGGGTTCGAACCAGTGACCCTCGCCTTGTAAGGGCGATGCTCTCCCAACTGAGCTAATCGCCCATCTTTAAATCTTTTTCAAATATCATGGTGGGCGATACTGGGTTCGAACCAGTGACCCTCGCCTTGTAAGGGCGATGCTCTCCCAACTGAGCTAATCGCCCATGATATTTTAATGCCGTACTGATAAAAACGTAAAGATGGTGGGCGATACTGGGTTCGAACCAGTGACCCTCGCCTTGTAAGGGCGATGCTCTCCCAACTGAGCTAATCGCCCATCTTTAAATCTTTTAATAAATATCATGGTGGGCGATACTGGGTTCGAACCAGTGACCCTCGCCTTGTAAGGGCGATGCTCTCCCAACTGAGCTAATCGCCCATGATATTTATTGTTGCCATAATAATAAACTAAAGATGGTGGGCGATACTGGGTTCGAACCAGTGACCCTCGCCTTGTAAGGGCGATGCTCTCCCAACTGAGCTAATCGCCCATCTTTAAATTTTATTGCTATAACATTTGAAAGTGGTGGGCGATACTGGGTTCGAACCAGTGACCCTCGCCTTGTAAGGGCGATGCTCTCCCAACTGAGCTAATCGCCCACTTTCAAAGTTCAAAATTTTAATTCTCTTGAAGAACAAGTAACATGGTGGGCGATACTGGGTTCGAACCAGTGACCCTCGCCTTGTAAGGGCGATGCTCTCCCAACTGAGCTAATCGCCCATGTTACTCTCTACTAACAAAACATTAAATTGAATGCCGTTGTTTGTGGGGCGTATTATAGGGTTCGACTTTTTTCAGTCAAGGCCTTTTTAAATAAAAGTGTTCTTTTTTGCTTAACTGCTTAAAGGGCAAGCAAAAAACGCTTAATTTTTATTGTTTTCACCCTTTTCAGAGGCAAATGCGCGCTATCGATAAATAGTTAATGTAATTAGATGCGGTTTCGTTAAAATACGGCAATGATTATTCAATAGTTCCATAAGGAAATTTTTAATGACAGTTAAAACTCGTTTTGCCCCTAGCCCAACTGGGTATTTACACGTTGGTGGTGCGCGTACAGCACTATATTCATGGTTACATGCAAAAAGCAAAGGTGGTCAATTCGTATTACGTATTGAAGATACCGATATCGAGCGCTCTACTCAAGAAGCTGTTGATGCTATTTTAGAAGGTATGACTTGGTTAGGTTTGGATTGGGACGAAGGGCCTTATTATCAAACTAAGCGTTTCGACCGTTACAATGAAATGGTGGATAAGCTATTAGCTGAAGATAAAGCTTACAAATGTTACGCACCTAAAGATTTATTAGATGAGATCCGTGCCGAACAAGAAGCTAATAAAGAGATGGCACGCTATGATGCACAACATCCTAAAATTGTTGCAGTGAATCAAGCAGCAACAGCCGATCAACCTTGTGTTATTCGTTTCCGTAATCCAAAACAAGGTTCAGTGATTTTTGATGACGAGATCCGCGGAAAAATTGAAATAGCTAACGATCAACTTGATGACCTTATTATTCGTCGTAGTGATGGTTCGCCAACATATAACTTCTGTGTTGTTGTTGATGATTGGGATATGGGCATTACTAACGTTGTACGTGGTGAAGACCATATTAATAACACACCTCGCCAAATCAACATCTATGAAGCACTTGGCGCACCTGTACCACGTTTTGCGCATTGTTCAATGATCTTGGGCGATGATGGCGCAAAACTTTCTAAACGTCACGGCGCTGTTTCTGTCATGCAATATCGTGACGAAGGTTATTTACCAAATGCATTAAATAACTACTTAGTTCGTTTAGGTTGGTCTCACGGTGACCAAGAAATATTCTCACAACAAGAGATGATTGACCTATTCAGCTTGGATCATGTTAGTAAGTCTGCATCAGCATTTAATACTGATAAATTACTTTGGTTAAACAACCATTACATTAAAACATCAAGCCCTGAATATGTTGCAGGTCATCTACAATGGCATATGCAGCAGCAAAATATTGATACCAGTAATGGTCCTGCTTTAACAGAAGTTGTTACGGCATTAGCAGAACGTGCAAAAACATTAGTAGAGTTAGCAAATTCTAGTCGCTACTTTTATGAAGACTATGAAGATTTTGATGCAACGGCAGCTAAAAAACATTTACGTCCTGTTGCTAAAGAAGCTTTACAGCTTGTACAAACAAAACTACAAGCTAGCGATGATTGGTCAGAAACTAACTTACACCAAATTATCGAAGATACCGCCGCTGAACTAGAAGTAGGAATGGGTAAAGTAGGCATGCCGTTACGCGTAGCAATTACAGGTGCAGGTCAGTCCCCTTCTCTTGATGTTACATTAGCATTAATTGGTAAAACACGCAGTGTTGAACGTATCTCGCGCGCTATCGCTTTCATTGAAGCACGTGAGAATGCAGCGTAAACTTTATTAAGTGAGACGTTAGCTAAATTTAAAGCCCGTTAATGAAATGCGACATTAAACTAGCATCCATAAACGGGCTTTTTTATTCACTAACAACTTTAACTACTGAATTAATTTAATAAATCTATAACTTGTTGATAGGTTTTTTGCCAATTTAAATAATCAATGGCTATCGGTATATGTTGACCATTAACCGCTAAAACTAATGATGGAAAACCTTGAATAGGCAACTGACGACTAGCCGAAATTTCTTGATGGAATCTCACATTCACTTCGTCATCATTCAATTGTTTTTCAAACCATTCCCTATTAAAACCAATACTTTCGGCTAACTCTGCTAATGTAGAGGTTAATGATGGATTCTTTGCTTGCAAATAATAAGCTTGCTGAATAGCAAATAACATAGCTTGTTCTTGGTCATTATCTCTTGCAATAAGGCAAGCACGACAAGCGGGATAAGTTGATCGCTGCGGTGCGCATTGTGTCCAAAAGTCAAAATTGAATTGTGTGCCTAATTGGCTGTGAATTTTATGCCAAATTCCCTGTAACATCTGTTGCATTTCATTGGGCATAACAACATCAGAATCTGGTGCTAACCCACCTAACTTATATTCAATGCTTAGATCCTTTGATCCTAATGCTTGAGATAGTTTTAACCAACTATCTCGATATCCCCAACACCAACTACACATCGGATCATATACATAATATAAAACTGCTTTACTCATTACTCACTCCATTTAAAAATACTTTATCCCAAGATTATTTTAATTTATTTACATCACTACATTACAGTAAATATATACCGAACAATAACAAAGTGATTGGGTAGTGTTATAATACGTTATTAGCCCTGCGAACCATAAAAAGTTCTTTGCAGTTTGGGTATATTAATCAGCTTGATAACAGGACTTTATTTTGGCACAACTTTATTTTTATTACTCCGCAATGAATGCAGGTAAATCAACGTCACTATTACAATCATCATATAACTATCGTGAACGAGGCATGAATACATTTGTATTAACTGCAGCCATCGACAATCGCTCTGGTATTGGTAAAGTTTCATCACGACTCGGCATTGAAAGCGATGCGCATATCTTTGCAGCAACGGATAATTTAGCTGAAATGATCGCTGAAGTACATCTGCAGCAAAAACAACACTGCATTTTAATCGATGAGTCTCAATTCCTAAGTAAACAACAAGTTAGAGAGCTTACCTATGTTGTGGATATATTAGACATTCCAGTACTTTGCTATGGTATTAAAACAGATTTCCAAGGTGAACTATTTCCAGGTAGTCAATATTTATTAGCCTGGGCTGATAAATTGATCGAGTTAAAAACAATCTGCCATTGTGGTCGTAAAGCTAATATGGTTTTACGCTTGGATGGAAATGGTGAGGCAATTCAGGAAGGTGCTCAGGTTGAAATAGGTGGAAATGAAAGTTATGTCTCTGTTTGTCGTAAACACTTCAGGAAAGTATTTTGGGATAAAGAGTGACAAATTTTACTGAGTCTACATAATCTCAATTCGGGGTAATAAAACAAAATCAACAAGTTACACATTAAAAAAGCGACTCATTGAGCCGCTTTTTATTTATCTAGGTTTTATAGAATAACTTATTAATTATGAAACATAGTTTATTAAGTCATTCATTAGACATTAGGACTTATTGTTCACCCGCATAGCTAATATCAGCATTGTCTAACAAGTACGTCACTAATGCTTGATAAGTCGCTTCAGAAGTACTGCGCTCTAACATAGTTGATAATTGCGTTTTAGTCTGCTCATTCGCTTCTGCATTATCCACATCAACAATGTCAGATAACTCAATAACTGCAAAATCACCTTGTGCAGTAACCACGTAATCACGTGTCACATTTTCAGCTTCTGGTTTAGCTAATTGGAACAAACGTTGAATAACCTGAGCATCATAATCACGGCTATAGCGTGCTAGCGTCAACGGTGCAGTGAACGCAATATCTTTATCCGCTAGTTCAGCTGCAATTGATTCACCAGCGTTTAATTTAGCCATTAATGACTCTACAAATTGTTGTGCTGCAGCTGCTGCTTTTTGCTCTTCAAGTTGTAATGTAATTTGCTCAGAAACGTCCGCTAATGGTTTAGTCGCTGCGTCTTTGTGAGCTTTAACTCGCACTACAATTGCTTGAGAATCATTAAGTTCAATAATCTCAGAGTTTAAACCTTCAGCACGGAAATCTTCACTAAACACTTGATTAAGTACATTACGGTTATCAACAGAACTTGGAGCATTATCAGCTGAGAAGAAACCTGTTGTTTGAATCGCTACACCAACTTCAGCAGAGGCTTCTTCTAAGTTATCAGGAGACTCGAATGCGACTTCACTTAAACGTTGGTATAAGTTGTCGTACATCTCTTTCATCTTATCGTTTTTAAGCGCGATTTCGATTTTAGATTTAACCTCATCCAACGGTAATGTTGCTTTTTCCTGTGCTTCAATTAATTTGATAATATGAAAACCAAATTCTGATTTAACAACATCAGATAGAGGTGCATCAGTTGTTAACGAAAAAGCACTTTTATCAAATGCAGGATCCATCACACCACGCTCGAACCAATCTAATTCGCCATTATTTTTACCAGAAAAGACATCATCTGATTTTGTTTTTGCTAATTCAGCAAAATCTGCACCCGCTTTTAATTCGTCTAAAATAGCTTGTGCTTTATTTTTCGCTTCTTCTGAATCACCTTGAACCAGAATATGAGCTACTTTACGACGTTCAACACGTTGATATTGATCCGCATGTTGTTCGTAGTAAGTTTCAATATCTTTCTCATTCAGGTTTACTTCTGGTGCTAATGTTGCAGCATCTAACAGAATGTATTCAACATCAACTTGCTCAGGATTTTGAAACTGCTCGCTGTTATCTGCATAGTAGGTATTGATTTCATCTTCAGACACAGAATCTGTAGTCATAAAATCAGCACTTTTTATATTCAAAATACGTGCAACACGTTGTTGACCTTGCAATTGATAAGCTTGCTCAACTTCTAATGGTAAAACAAACTCACTACCCACTAATGATTCTAATAGTTGTAGTCGTACTAAGTCAGTTTTAAAGTTTGCACTGAATTGTGCTGGAGCTAAGTTATTGTTACGTAATAAAGACAAGTATAAGTTGTTATCAAATTTACCATCAACTTGGAATTCAGGCATGTTTCGAATAGCTTCTTTAACTTGATCATCGCCGACACGTAAACCCATTTCAGTAACGGCTTGTGCAATCAAACGCTCAGTGATTAATGTCTGTGTAGCTTGAGCACGAATCTGTTGTGTAAAACCAGGTGTAGAAGCGATCAAGTCAAACTGTTCGCCGTATTGCTGTTGTAAACGCGCTCTTTCATTTTGATAAGCTTGTTCAACACTTTGTTGTGAAATAGCTTCACCGTTAACCGTGACAACTGCACTTTCTGAAGTAGTCCCTAAATAGCTACTCACCCCCGCCAAAGCAAAAGACAGGATGATCACCACTAAAATACTTTTAGCTACGATCCCTTGAGAGCCTTCGCGCATTTTATCTAACATAATATTTTACTCTTTAAGACTTAAAAACAAAAAAGCGCATCATAGGACGCGCTTAATGCATAACGGTGCAATAAAAACGCTTATGCGTTGATAGCATCTTTTAATGATTTACCCGCTTTAAATGCAGGTACTTTTGCTGCTGCGATTTGAATTGGCTCATTAGTTTGTGGATTACGGCCTGTACGTGCAGCACGCTCTTTTACTGAGAAAGCACCAAAACCAATTAGTGATACGCTGTCGCCTTCAACTAAAGCTGTAGTAACGCTGTCGATAAATGCATCTAATGCGCGACCAGCTGCAGCTTTTGAGATATCTGCGCTTTCAGCGATGTTATCGATTAATTGTCCTTTGTTCATTTGTAAATCCCCTGTCTATAATAAATTGGTGCTATTTTAAGATTGAATGGCACATAGTAAAAAAATACAGGGCTAGGCTACTGTTCTATTCAAATTCAAGCAAGTAAATTTGAATAAAATTAGGTAGATAGCCCTTATTTTATGCGGTTTGTCACCTATTTTTCAGTTTTTCCGATAGAAAAACCTTTAATGCTATCTTGTAAAGCGATTTCTAATACTTCATCTATCCAACGAACTGGCTTAATTTCTAGTTGGTCCTTAATATTATCAGGGATTTCTTCTAAGTCACGTGTATTTTCAAACGGAATCAATACCGTTTTAATACCACCACGACGAGCCGCTAATAATTTTTCTTTTAGACCACCAATTGGAAGTACTTCTCCACGTAACGTAATTTCACCTGTCATCGCCACATCAGCACGAACAGGAATACCTGTTAAGCTAGAAATTAACACCGTACACATTGCTGCGCCAGCACTTGGGCCATCTTTTGGCGTAGCACCTTCAGGCACGTGCACATGTATATCACGTTTTTCATGGAAGTCGCTATTAATACGCCATTCTTCAGCTTTCGCACGCACCACTGTCATCGCAGCTTGAATAGACTCTTTCATCACATCACCTAATGAACCAGTGTAAGTTAACTTACCCTTACCCGGTACAGAGGTTGCTTCGATAGTTAATAAATCACCACCAACAGATGTCCAAGCAAGCCCTGTAACTTGGCCAACTTGATTTTCAGAGTCTGCTTTACCGAAGTCATAACGACGTACACCTAAATAATCTTTTAGATTATCAATAGTAACATCTACTTTTTTCAGTTTTTTGTCTAATAAAATATCTTTCACAACTTTACGACAAATTTTAGAAATCTCACGCTCTAAAGCACGTACACCGGCTTCACGCGTGTAATAACGTACGATACCAATTATCGCGCTATCATCAATTGAAATTTCTGATTCTTTTAGACCATTACGCTTAATTTGTTTGCTTAATAAATGGCCATTAGCGATGTTAAGTTTTTCATCTTCTGTATAACCAGATAAATGAATCACTTCCATACGGTCTAAAAGTGGACCTGGAATATTCATTGAGTTAGACGTAGCAACAAACATCACATCAGAAAGATCGTAATCAACTTCAAGGTAATGGTCATTAAAGCTATTATTCTGTTCTGGATCTAACACTTCTAATAATGCAGAAGCAGGATCACCACGCATATCGGAAGCCATCTTATCAATTTCATCTAATAAGAATAATGGGTTTTTAACGCCCACTTTAGTCATTTTTTGAATCAACTTACCCGGTAACGAACCAATATAAGTACGACGATGACCACGGATCTCAGCTTCGTCACGTACACCACCTAATGCCATGCGTACATACTTACGGCCAGTTGAGCGCGCAATGGATTGGCCTAAAGATGTTTTACCAACACCTGGAGGCCCCACTAAACATAAAATAGGGCCTTTCAATTTATTAATACGTGTTTGAACTGCTAAATATTCTAAAATGCGCTCTTTGACTTTTTCCAAACCGTAATGATCTTCATCTAAGATTTCTTGTGCTTTAGCTAAATTCTTTTTAACAGGACTGCGTTTCTTCCACGGTACATTCACTAAGCTTTCAATGTAAGTACGGATAACACTTGCTTCCGATGACATCGGTGACATCATTTTTAGCTTTTTAAGTTCAGATAACGCTTTTTCTTTTGCTTCAGCTGACATGCCAGCCGCTTCAATTTTTTCTTCTAATTGCTCAAGGTCACTTTGACCTTCTTCACTATCGCCGAGCTCTTTTTGAATCGCTTTCATTTGCTCGTTAAGATAATACTCACGTTGGCTGCGTTCCATTTGTTTCTTAACACGGCTACGAATACGTTTTTCAACTTTTAGAATATCTTCTTCATTTTCCATCATACCCATTAGATATTCAAAACGTTCAGTCACATTAGTTAACTCTAACGCCGTTTGTTTATCTTCTAGGCTCAATGGCATATGCGCTGCAATTGTATCTGCCAAGCGCTCTGGTTCGTCGATACCATTAACAGAAGCAAGTACTTCAGGTGGAATTTTTTTATTGAGCTTAATATATGACTCAAATTGTCCTAATACGCTACGTATCAGCGCTTCTTCTTCTTTCTCATCGACGCCTTCACTTTCTAGCAGCTCAACTTCAGAAAAGAAGTATTCTTCATGATCAATGTTACGAAGAATAGTGGCTCGTTGCACACCCTCGACTAGCACTTTAACCGTGCCATCAGGTAATTTTAATAATTGTAAAATATTAGCAACCGTACCCACTGAGTATAAATCCTCTATTTTAGGATCATCTAGTGAAGCTTCAGTTTGTGCTACTAATAATACCTTTTTGCCCTGCTCCATCGCAGCTTCTAAACAGCTGATCGATTTTTTTCTGCCGACAAATAATGGAATAACCATGTGCGGGTAAACAACGACATCACGGAGTGGTAAGACAGGTAGCGTCAACAGCTGGTCTGTTTCTAATTTCATATTGTCCCCAGAAAAAGTATTGAAAATAAATACATGAAATGAATGCACGCGTAAAAATATTTTTACTTGTATCCAATATTGGGGATGTTAAGTTTTTTTTCAAGCGTAGAAACAAAAAAAGAGAGCATAATGCCCTCTTTTTTTATTTTATTGTTATTAATTGCTTATTTATCAGACGATACGAGTTTATTTTCTTCTTCTGAGTAAATTAACAAAGGTGATGCATCACCCATAATAACGTTTTCATCAACAACCACTTTGATTACATTTTCAACTGAAGGCAGGTCATACATCGTATCTAATAACACAGCTTCAACAATAGAACGTAAACCACGTGCACCAGTTTTACGGTTCATCGCTTTCTTAGCCATCGCAGTTAACGCTTCAGGACGGAATTCAAGTTCAACATTTTCTAAGCCGAATAAAGCCGCATATTGTTTTGTAATTGCATTTTTAGGTGCAGTTAAAATTTCAACTAATGCTTCTTCATCTAATTCAGTTAATGTTGCAACTACTGGTAAACGCCCGATAAATTCAGGAATCAAACCATATTTTGCTAAATCTTGAGGTTCCACTTTCTTGAACGTATCACTTAATGACGCTTTAGCATCTTTATCGCGTACGGTTGCACCAAAGCCAATACCAGCACCGGTGTTAATACGTTGCTCAATAATGCTATCTAAACCAGAGAATGCACCGCCACAAATAAATAATATTTTAGATGTATCAACTTGAATAAATTCTTGGTTTGGATGCTTACGCCCACCTTGTGGAGGAATAGAAGCAACGGTACCTTCAATCAGTTTCAATAATGCCTGCTGAACACCTTCACCAGAAACATCACGAGTGATAGATGGATTCTCAGATTTACGCGTTATTTTATCAATTTCATCAATATAGATGATACCGCGTTGCGCTTTCTCAGGATCGTAATCACATTTTTGTAATAGTTTTTGAATGATGTTTTCAACATCTTCACCCACGTAACCAGCTTCAGTTAAAGTGGTTGCATCAGCCATTGTAAATGGTACATCTAATAAACGAGCCATGGTTTCAGCCAGGAGTGTTTTACCACTACCCGTTGGACCAATCAGCAAAATATTAGATTTGCTTAACTCAACACCATCGGCGATATCACCGTGTTTTAAGCGTTTGTAATGATTATAAACAGCAACAGATAGCACTTTTTTTGCTAAATCTTGGCCAATAACATAATCATCTAATGACGCACGGATATCATGGGGTGTTGGTAATTTTTTATTGCTGTTAGTACTGGTTTCAGCATTACTTGTAAGCTCAGCAATTTCTTCTTTAATGATGTCATCACAAAGATCAACACATTCGTTACAAATATACACAGAAGGTCCTGCAATCAGTTTTTTAACTTCATGCTGACTTTTACCACAGAACGAACAATACAATAGGCTGCTATTAGCATCATTGTTGTTTTTATCGGACATAGTTATCGTTATCCCTTATTTATGCTCTGCGAGTTAAGATTGAGTCAACAATACCATAGTCAACTGCTTCTTGAGCTCGCATAAAGTTATCACGGTCAGTATCCTGAGCAATAACTTCAATATCTTTACCCGTATGGAATGCTAATAACTCATTCATACGCTGTTTTGTTGCTAAAATTTCTTTTGCATGTATTTCAAAATCAGAAGCTTGACCTTGGAAACCACCTAGTGGTTGGTGAATCATCACCTTAGCATTAGGTAATACATGACGTTTACCTTCAGCGCCACTTGCTAATAAAAATGCGCCCATACTAGCGGCCATTCCCATACAGATAGTACTTACATCTGGTTTGATAAATTGCATTGTATCGTAAATTGCCATACCAGCGCTAATCGAGCCACCTGGTGAATTAATATAAATGTAAATATCTTTTTCTGTGCTTTCAGACTCTAAAAAAAGTAACTGCGCAGTGATCACGTTAGCCATGTGATCTTCAACAGGACCGGTTAAAAAGATAACACGTTCCTTTAATAGTCGAGAATAGATATCATATGAACGCTCACCTTTTGCCGTTTGTTCAACAACCATAGGGATAAGTGCGTTACTGATTTGTTCCGTATTTCCAGCAAATGGGTTAGTCATATTCCATCCTAATTATTTATTTTTATTGTTTGCGTTAAAAATGAAAATGGCCCGAGTGAAATCACCCGAGCCATTGAAATGTATAACCACTTGAATTAATAGTTAAAGAAACTATTAAGCAGCAGGTTTATTCATTACTTCATCGAACGATTTTTTTACTTCAGCTACTTTAGCTTTTTCAATGATAAAATCAACCGCTTGCTCTTCTAATGCAACATTTTCCATGTTTTGCATTAGTTCTTTGTTGTTTTTGTAATATTCAACAACTTCAGATGGGTTTTCGTAAGCAGAAGCAGCATTTTCAATTAATGCAGCAACTTTTTCTTGGTCAACTTTTAATTCGTTAACTTTGATTACTTCACCTAGTAAAAGACCTACTTTAACACGTTTTTCAGCTTGCTCAGTAAACAGTTCAGCTGGTAACTCAGGCAAGTTGCTTGGGTCCATTTGCTTACCGTAACGTTCCATAGCTTGTTTACGTAATACGTTAACTTCACCATCAACTAATGCTTTAGGCACTTCGATTTCGTTGTTTTCAACTAATGCAGTTAATACGTTGTCTTTTGCAGTATTTTTTAATACTTGCTCAAGTTCACGTTGCATGTTTTTCTTAACGTCTTCTTTAAGAGCAGCTAGGTCACCACTTTCAACGCCGAATTTTTTAACGAATTCTTCTGTTAACTCAGGTAATGTTTGCTCTTCAACTTTAGTTAAGTTGATTGCAAATTGTGCTGTTTTACCTTTTAACTGTTCTGCATGGTAATCTTCAGGGAAAGTTACGTCGATGCTGAACTCTTCGCCTGCTTTTTTACCAACGATACCTGATTCAAAACCAGGGATCATACGGTTACTACCTAAAACGATTTGGAAACCTTCCGCTTTACCGCCTTCAAATAATTCGCCGTCGATAGAACCTTCAAAATCAACAGTTACTTGGTCATCGTTTTGAGATTCACGCTCAACGTCATTCCATTCAGCATGTTGCTTTTGTAATGTTACTAACATTTTATCTAAATCAGCATCTTCAACTTCAGCAGTCACAGTTTCTACTGTTAATGCGTCTAATTCATTTAATGTTACTTCTGGGTAAACTTCAAATGTTGCAGTGAAAACAAAATCTTCACCTTTTTTACGTGCAACAGGTGCTACAGCAGGTGCGCCAGCTGGGTTTAATTTTTCAGCAACAATAGCTTCATAAAAGTTGCGTTGCATGATTTCGCCGCCAACTTCTTGCTCAACAGCTGCGCCAAAACGCTTAGCAATAACTGATGCTGGAACTTTACCTGGACGGAAACCATCAACACGTTGTGTTTTTGATAAATGACGTAGACGTCCGTCAAATTCTTTATCGAATGTTTCAGCAGCAACAGTAATTGTTAATACGCGCTCTAGGCCTTGTGTAGATTCAACAGAAACTTGCATTTTTATTCCTTTATCTTTTACGTTAAAAATTGTATTTACTGATAAAAGCCTATTTATTTATTCGCTTTCATCACTAAGGTGTATTTGCTTAGACTAACCGCATGATAAAATAACACCTTAATCAAAAATCATTTTATGATTTCTATAGTGAAATTTAAGACGCGCCATTATAGACACTGTTTTGCTGATAGTCGATAGGTAGCAGATAGTAAAAACCGAGTGCTAGCTCAGTTTTTTAGAAGATCAGTGCTATTTTTGGCAATTCATAAAAAAATAAGTGCTAAAAGAGCAAATAGTTTTAGACCTGTGATCGCTTTCTGTTTATAAATTTTATGATTCAGCGATAGTAACTGCTTAAATACTTGCAGGCCATTGCATAGGTACTTGTTTAGATACTTGTTTAGTAATTCGTAAATGCTTGCTTAAATAACGCTCACATTCAAAGTGGTTAGCAACTGACATCATCAAATACCTTTAATGTTCGCCCGCATATAACAAGCGAGAGCAAGACTAAAAAAATTAAACCATGCTATTTAGATAAATTAACAGCATTAACGTTTTTAAAGCACGCGGATTTAACATTGAAGCACTTATCATTTCAAACTAAGAGGGATAAGCCATGACTAAAAGCGACAAGATAAATTATTTGGAATATCCAGCGAAAGATTTAGCGGCAACTAGAAGTTTCTTTACCCAAGTTTTTAACTGGCAATTTACTGACTATGGGCCAGATTATATTGCGTTCGTCGAAAAATCAGGACTTAACGGTGGTTTTTATCGTTCTCCGCTAATCTCTAATTCAGCTAATGGTGCTGGACTGACAGTATTTTATACCATGGAAATAGCTGCGCTTGAGCTAAAAATAGTGCAAGCCGGCGGTAAAATAAGTACCCCGCTGTTTGCGTTTCCGGGTGGTGTGCGCTTTCATTTTACCGAACCAAGTGGCAATGAATTCGCCGTTTGGTCTGAATCTTAAGAAAAGTAGTTCAATCAATATATAGCTTTAGCTAATAAGCCTATTAAATGCGTTATTAAAGGGCTTGTTACAGCGCTTAGCGCAAGCTTTGTTAGCTCTTTCATTACATAGCTTGTTAAAAGCAATTTTAAATAACGCTTAAATACTGTGTTAACTTTTTATTCATTAGCTAACACAGCACTATTTTTTATTGAGCGACCAACCCACCAACAAAAAATCCTTGGATCCCAGAGAATACAATTTGTGCGCCAATAGCAGAAACAAATAATCCTGTGATTTTAGGTAATACCTCTAAACCTTGCTGACCTAATAAACGTTGGATCTTATTAGAGAACAACAGCACAGCTGCCACCGAAACTACAGCAGCAATCAAGGCTAATACCACCACAATCGTATCGGCTAATCCATCTAACTCAGCACCAATAACCATTAATATACCAATCATACCTGGACCAACTGTTACCGGAATAGCTAAGGGGACAATGGCAAAATCAACACCGCGTTTATTAGAGCCTTCTGGTCCTTCAGGCACTTCTGTGCCGCCTTTGATCATTTCTAACGCACTTAAAAATAACACAGTACCAGCACCAATTTTAAAGGCATCTAATGTAATACCAAATAAACTGAAAATATATTGACCGAAGATCAGGAATACTAAGCTAATGATGAGCACAGTAATGCTTAATTTAAGAATAATTTGCTTCTTTTCCGATGAGGTTAATCTTTTACTCATGATCAAAAAAACAGATAACACAAAAAACGGTGTCATCATAAAAAATAGTTTTAAATATAGGGTAATTACTTGTTCCATCTACTGTCTCATTAACAATTAAAAAAGTGTTTCCGACGCTACGCCAGAAAATTCAGCGCATGCTAACATAGACGTATTTAGAAGCTAGATAGTATTTAAAATAAATCTGTGTTTATGAGGAAATGAGTCAAGGTTTAAACCTGTCAGCGGAAGGATCTATTTTACGATCAACTGTCCCCTTCAACACAATGTAGATGCAGACAGACTCTAGACCGGAGCGCTAACAGGAGTAAATAAAAAACATTAAGTTAAATCAACAAAGCGAGCCGATAAAAGATCTGCTAAGTCTTGCGCTGCTAACTGTATCTCTAACCCTCTTTTACCAGCACTTACATAAATAGTTTGTTGTGCTAATGCACTTTCGTCAATCAAGGTTGGCAATTGTTTCTTTTGACCAAGTGGACTAACACCACCCAACACATAACCCGAAGAACGTAATACATCATTTTTATTCGCCATTTGCGCTTTCTTAGCTTTTAATGCCGACGCAACTGCTTTTAAATTAAGTTGTTCCGTCACTGGTAGTACTGCCACCACTAATTGCTTATCAACTTCCACCACCAATGTTTTAAAAACTTGTAGTGGGTCCACATTCAATTTCTCAGCGGCTTCTAAACCATAGGATTCAGCTTTTTTATCATGTTTATATTGATGTACTTGAAACGTTATTTTATTTTTTTCTGCTAATAATATTGCCGGTGTCATTTTTACTCGCCTATTATCAATAAATTAAGTATCTACCCATTGCCCAATTAAAACTGCTTGCTGTTTGCGAACATAGCCCTTGCTAGCATAGCGGCTTGCTAAAATAGTTATGTTCTCAGTAAGTACTCATTAATTTGTGCTTAATCGTTCAGTTAAACGGCTATTTCTACTTGCTCTATTCCTCACTGAACTGGCCACTAATGAAAGATCAGCAATCAGCGTTAATTGTTTTTTTGCACGTGTAATACCCGTATAAATCAACTCCCGATTCATCACAGGTAACGCATAGTCAGGCAAAGCCAGTAAGGTATGTTTAAATTCTGAACCTTGGCTTTTATGCACCGTCATGGCAAATACCGTTTGATGAGTAGGTAATCGACTAGGTTGAAAGTCAGCCACGGAACCATCGGGCATCACGAAATAAACCCTTAATTGCCCACTTGGATCGGCCAAACACACACCAATATCGCCATTAAACAATCCAAGGTGATAACTGTTTTCAGTCACCATCACAGGTCGCCCAAGGTACCAAGTTTGTGTGAGATCGAAACGACGTGCTAATAAACCCGCCTTTTGCAATATTTTTTCACAGCGATGATTTAGATTATCAACACCCCACTCCTGCTCACGCGTTGCACAGAGAATTTTAAAATCATTAAATTGCTGTAACAATTTTTTCGCTTGATCGCGGTTATCGTCATTAATCGCGCATATATCAGATAAATAAGGGCCATAACCCTCAATCACTAGCTGTTCAAAGATAGCATCACTTTGAGGGTCATTAGGATAATAATTTAAGTCATCGTATTGTTCACATAGTCGCAATAGTTTGGCTGCAGTAATGCCGCCTTTATTGATCGCCGATGCTAAGTAACCAATGCCGGAGAATTGATCAAAACGGTAGCTTTTTTTCAATAAACATAAATTATCCGACATTCTTGTTTGGGATACTGCTGTTTGGGATATTGTAGTTTTAGTCGTAGCAGCTTCGGATGCAGCAGCTGTCGCAATGTTTGCTTGATCTAATAAACTATCGAAACCAGTTAAATCTGCTAATTGCTGTGCTTTTTGTTGGCTATAACCCGATTCAATAAACGAACAAATATCACCTAATACTGCGCCCGCTTCAACGGAAGCTAATTGGTCTTTATCACCTAACAAAATTAAACGAGCATGATCAGGTAAAGCACTCAATAACTTAGCCATCAAAGGTAAATCAACCATAGAGGCTTCATCCACCAGCAGCAAATCTAATACTAACTTGTTGTGTTCGTGGTGACGAAAGTGGGCGCTATTATTACGTACCCCTAATAAGCGGTGAATAGTACTAGCATCAGTAGGAATAAGCTGTGCAACGGTTTTGTCTAAATCTAAATCTGCTAATGCGTTAGTAATCGATTCCGTTAAACGTGCCGCCGCTTTACCCGTTGGCGCGACCATTTTTATCATTAAATCCGGCTCAGCATGTAATAACAAAGCTAACAGTTTAACCACAGTGGTGGTTTTACCTGTCCCTGGACCACCTGAAATAACACAACGCGCAGAGGTTAACGCCAATGCCGCGCTTATTTTTTGCCAATCACAACGCACGTGATTGCTTATTAGTGTTGCTAATGAGTTTAAATCATCCGCGCAGTTTGCTTTACTGAAAACAGCGGCAACCGCTCCCCAATCAACGGCAGCATTATCGATAACATCTAAAAACTTTTCACATAAAATCTGTACCGATTGAGTGTTATTTTGTTGCCATGCCTGCCATAAATAAGTGTACTGAGGTTTAAACAACTGTTCTAAATATGCTTTGCTTTCTTCACTTACCATTACAGCAATAGGCTGCAAAAGTTTATCTGAAATAAGTTGCTCAAATTCAGCGTAACGCGCCATGAATAAAGCGTCATATTGCAAGCGTAAAGGCGCATCGTCACCACAACAAATACTTTCATTTAAGGCATAATGCATTTGTTGTTGATCATGAAAAATACAAGACACCTTTAGACGTTCACTTTCAACCTTTGAATCGATACCAAGCTGCAAACAATGTTGATGGAACAAACTACCTATTTTATCGATAGGTAAACAAATATGACCGCCACCGAGTTGCTGACTCACTAGCGCAGCCGCTAATTGCATTAAATTATCAGCCCCTAATTGCGCCATAAATTTTGCAAAATGGAAGTCTATTGGGCGAATTTGTTGATTTAACTGGCAGCGCTTTAATAACGCTAACATATCCTGTTCACTTGCGCTGAGCTGTTCGCTTATGATCCCTTGTACCGACTTAGTGCCAAGGTTATTGTTTTTATCTAGCATGACAACTCCTCTCGCAGTTTTTCTGCGCTTAACTCACCGCTTAATAACTTATCTAATTTATCAATCAGTTCGAACTTTGGTTTAGTAAAATAAGAACCTGCATTGTGCTCTCCTTGCATTCCCCGTAAGAAGGTATAAAACACACCGCCAATATGTTGCTCGTAATCGTAATCATCTAAGCGTGATTTTAACAAACGGTGTAATGCCAAGGTATATAATTGATATTGAAAATCATAACGATGCTCAACAATTGCATCGGCCATGCCCTGTTCACTATAATCCGCGAGACTATCACCTAAGTAGTTAGACTTATAATCCAATACAAAATATTGCCCTTGATATTCAAAAGTTAAATCAATAAAGCCTTTGAGCATGCCTTGCACTTGGTTGAACTGTAATAAACCCGCACGTGCCGATAAAGGGTCATAATGAGTAATCAACTGGTTCACCGATGACGCTTCAATCGGTTGCATCGGAATAAAGAACTGCATCTCTACTTTCTTTTGCGCTTCACTTAATTGCGACAGCGATAACTCAGGGTATTCATTGGCAGCTAATTGGTGCGCTAAAATATGCGTTATCCATTCACTGACAATTGGTGCCCACTCTTCCGCTGGTTCATAACCATTAATAATTAAACGGTCCGTTAACCAAGGGATCAACTTATCTGCGGGGCTATCTTGAAAATCAAGTTCTTCAAACAACTCATGTAAAAAAGTACCGTGTTTTGCACCACGCGGAAAACTAAATACATTATTAACTTGCTGCTCTTGCGCTACTAGAGTCGGTTGTAGTAACGAAGGTTGCTGTAACTGTTCTAAGGTTTGAACGCTTTCTTCTGGAATTTTTTTGGTCTGTTTATCTTCAATGGTCGGCGCGCTATGGAAACGAGATAAAGCCGAGTAACTAGTCACCCACCAATTTTTTTCAATGTGTCCAGCAAACTGCTGCGGTGCAATTAATTCAGCCGCAGATTGACTGGTCGCTTGATAGGTTTCACTCAAGGGATTTGGTGTATTACGAATACCGATATTTTTCGACATGTCACACACACTTTTTAATAAGTGTTGCAGTTTTTGGTCATCACCGGCCTGTAATTCTTCACCTGCTTTAACACATAAATAACCCAACGCACTTTTGGTTAACGGTGATACTTTAGCGCGTCCTCTTTTATAAGGGCCAATGCCTAAATAACAACGATAAACACTGCGCGTTAAACCGACATAAAGCAGTCGAATATCTTCCGCTAACAACTCTTTGGCAGTACTTTCTCTATTTGCCTCTTCGCCATTTAAATCAAATACTAAACGTTGTTGGCTATCGTGAAACAAACACTCTTTAGGTTCTCGATATAAACCACTAAATGGAATAAACACAATATCGTATTCTAGCCCCTTAGATTTATGCAAAGTACTTACCTGTACTAACTCTTTTTCACTTTCTAAACGTTGTTTCTGCTCACCTTGCTCGTTTTTAGCATTATTTATCTGCTCGCTAAACCAACGTAATAACGCAAAGGCCCCTTCATACACCATACTGTTTTTTTGCAATAATTCAGCGAGATGTAAGAGATCCGTTAATGCACGTTCCCCTTGGCTTTGCGCTAATAAATTGGCGCTAATACCTTGCTCATGAAAACACTGTTGCAACATCACCAATATGCCACTTTCTTCCCATACGGTTTTATAACGCGCAAAGTCAGCAATTTTAGCTTCCCAACTGGCGGTGTCAGAAAAGGTAAAGTGAATTTGATAAGGGGTTAACGAAAACAATTTACAAGCAATTGCAGAACGTAAATAACGTTCATTACTTGGGTGCAAGCAGGCACTTAATAAACGCAACAAATCCTGCGCTAAAGTACTTGCAAATACACTCTCCTTCAATGACAAATACACACTATTAATATTTTCTTCTAATAACGCTTTACGAATAATGTTGGCTTCGTTACCGGTACGGACTAATACTGAAATGTTATTCGCTAGAATAGGTGATTTATTACCTTCAGAGTCTTCTAAATAAGCTTGGTCTTGCTGCGCCAATAACAATAACGCCTTAACCTCATTCACTGCGGCTTGTGCGCTTGCATATCGAAAGGCATCGCTACTTAAACCACCATTAATATGTAAAAACTGCAATGCCGTCTGTTGATCATCATCGGGGTTATTGACCACTAATTTTTTACGTTTAATGGGTGGCGCTTGCACAGGGAAAAAAGGAATATCTTGATCGTAAATAAACGGTGCGACTCGATGTTGGAAAAAACCGTTTACCGCATCAATCATTTCCGCACTGGAGCGATAGTTATTATCCAAACTATAATGCGCGGTGACCGCATTACGCGCTTTCATATAAGTAAAAATATCTGCACCACGGAAGCTATAAATCGCTTGCTTGGGGTCACCGATCATAAATAAACCTGATTGATCAAAGCGCGTTAATTGTTCTACTTGATCTATTCGGCCTTGAGCTTTAGTGCCGTCTTTAATTTGATCCGGCATATCATTCGCCGCGTCATCAATCGCATCATTAAGCGGATCGTTAAGCTGATCATTATCAACACTAACTTGCGCATAAATCGTATCAAAAATACGGTATTGCACCGGGTCAGTATCTTGAAATTCATCAATCAATGCGATCGGATATTGCTGCTTTATTTGTTGCCCTAAATGCCCTGCTGGTGATACCTGTAATGCATGGTCTAAACGCGTTAATAAGTCATCAAATCCTAACAACATGTGCTGTTGTTTGGTGCTCTGTAAATTCTCTTTTATCCAATGTGTCGCTTTAATCAATAAAGTATTTTTAATTGAAATGTCTTGCTCAAGTAAGGCTTCAACTAATTCAAATGTTGCATGCGTTGGCGCAGCCCCTTTCTTCGTTTTATTAATTAACTCAGCTTGTGAAAACTTAGGTAAGCTTTTAGGTAGTGTTAAGTCCAGCTGGGTAGATAACGCCCATTCACTGACATTCTTAAACCATTCCGGTAAATTACGTTTACTGTAACTTCGCTTGTCGACACCAGAATGCGTGATAATGTCTAAGTAATCATCCTTATCAGCATTCCAGGCTTGTTTAACCTGTGCAATGGCATTTAAACTTTTTTCATATTTACTTTGAAAATCAAAATCAGTAATAGCTGGAATAAACGTTAAATCATTGCGTGACAACCATTGCTGTAATTCTGATTTTAACGCTGCAGGGTTCGCCCAATAACCATAAATAACTTCCGTTAATGACGTAGATAATTGATAAAAATGTGCGCGCCAAAAGTCGTTACAGGCTTGGCTTAAAATTTCAGAATCGTCTTCTAATAAAGTTTGTTGAAATAAGCTACCCGACTCAAAAGCATTTTGTTGTAACATGCGCTGACAAAAACCATGAATGGTAAAAATAGACGCTTCATCCATTTGTAATTCGGCAAAACGTAGTAAACGAATATCATGTTCAAGGTTGGTGCTATCTTCAATCAATTGCTGGCAATAATCATCTTTACTACCGCCTGCAATAAACGCTAAACGTGTTTCACGAATACGCTCTCTAATTCGACTTCTTAACTCTGCAGTGGCCGCTTCAGTAAAGGTCACCACTAAAATTTTATCTACGGTTAATGCCGAACGATGCGCAGTTTGGTTGCTAGCTTGACTAGTGCTTTGCATGGCACTTTGCTTAGTTTGCTCAGTACTTTGAATAGCACTTATATTATCGCTATCTAACGGGGCATCGCCTTGCTTACCATGACCTAACAGCAAGCGAATAAATAAACTCGCAATGGTATAGGTTTTCCCCGTACCCGCTGACGCTTCTATCAATCGACGCCCAAACAGTGGAAAGGTTAACGCCTGTAAAGGGGTTACAGAAATATCGCTATTGATCTCATCATTAGCTATATCAAGGTCGAGGTTTAAATTTTCTTCTACCATAATTATTCCTCTCCCCACTGTTGATAAATTAAATCATTCAAATTGCATAATAACGGCATAAAGACCTGTAATGCGATGGATTCAAAAGCTTGCCAATGGTCTTCAATGTTATCAAAAAGACGATTAATATAAGGGTCATTGGCTTCGGCATAACCTCGACTATTATTAAATACTTTTAAAGCTGCTTGTTGGCCAGCTGCACGAGTATCAAAACTGAGTTCATCTAATACAAAAACATTAGCTTGTAATTGGCAAACGGCCTCACACCATTGGTAAGCGCTTTCAACAAAAAACGGTAAGGCTTGCTGTAAACCCTGCTCATATAACGCTAACAGTTCCGATAAACGTTTATGCGCATAATCCGCGGGGATCTCTTCAAAATAGTGCCCCTTAGTTTGACCAAATAAAGTCGCATTGAGGTGTTGTCCGTGCACAATGCAATAACTCAAATGTTCAACCCAAAGTTTTAATAAATCTTTACCTTTAATATTGCCCGGTTTAATGCGTACTAATCCATTTTCACAGTGGTCATCTAATGCACCAATTAAGCGTTTATTATCAAAGGGAATATCGACCTGTATTTGCTCAATATCGCCAATGAAATAACCACTATATACTCCCGCTAAATCCACCATTACCTGCAAATCTTTATTAAAGATCAAGGTAGCAAATTCACCAACGGGTAACTTACCCTGTGCTTGTAAACCAACATATAACTCAGTTAATGCTTGATCATCTAATCCATTCTCAAATTGCTGCTTTTTAAGCATATATTGTTGCAGGTTATCTAAGGCAAAGGGCTCGTCGTTTTCTTGGTCAATTTCATCAATCTCAAAATACACATTCAAGCCTTGATTAAAAAATGCGCGACAAGGGTTTTGTAAAAAGCGAATCAATGACGTTAATTCAACGTGGTCACTTTGTAATAAAGGCAAGGGCTGGTTAATTTCACCTTCCGCTACAGGCGCTTTCGTTAATGCCTGCCACCAAGATTGTTGATAGGTTTTTTGCTTACCTTGAAAGTATTGCTCACTAAAACTCTGCATAGGATAGTGATGCGTTAATGAAGCTAATAACGCTTTTTCTAGTTGCCCACTTTCTAGCTCGCCGCTTGCAATTAAACTCACCGATTGGCTAGCAAGCCTGAAACTCTGCTGAATATAATTGAGCAATTCACTGACTAACACACTGGGCATTTTTTCGCTGTTATCACTGATATCTTTACCAATGTAACTAACATAAAAGTTAGATTGCGCCGATAACAACGCTTCTAAAAACAGATAACGATCTTCATCTCGACGTGAACGGTCACCACGCTTGCGGTGCCCAACCATTAAATCAAATCCCATGGGTAATAAAGAACGCGGATATAATCCATCATTCATGCCTAACAAACATACCACTTTAAATGGGATAGACCGCATTGGCATCAGCGTACAAAAGTTAACTTGCCCAGCTAAAAAACGTTGGCTGTTAGATTGGCTAGAAAGGTGTTCTTGTAAATACTCCACCAGCACCATTAAGGCTAAGGGTTGATCAAATTTAGCCTGCGCGGTTTGTTCCGTCAGCGCTTGCATTTGCTGACGGATTTGACTGAATAAAGCACTGTTATCTTCATCTTCAAGATAAAAATCATCAATCAACTGATTAATAAACAACTGCCATTCCGCGCAACTAACTTCTTGGTTTAAATTAGTTTCTAACACAATTAAAGTATCAACAAACTCAATAAAGCGGCCTAACAAATCTCCCTGTAAACCCTGCACTTCATCGTAAGGCGCAATGCCTTCAAATAGATTGTCGCTCATGGCATAACCGAGCAACATACGTTTTAAACCAAACAGCCAATTATTTTGTGTTAATGCAGGCAGCTCCCATTGGATGGCCGAATTATCATTAAGTCCCCAACGAATACCACTTTCAGTGATCCAGTGTTGTAATAAATCAAACTCATCTTGCTTAATCGCAAATCGATTTAAAATAGCCGGCACTTCTAGCAAGGCTAAAATATCTTCGCGGGTATAACGGCTTTGTTGTAAGTTCAACAACTGTAAAAAACTCGCCAGAATAGGATTCTCTTGCTGCGCACTGACATCTGAGATAGAAAAAGGAATGCTGATACTGCTACCAAAGCGACTGAACACGGCTTCAACATAAGGCGCATAGGCATCAATATTTGGCACCATTACAATAATATCTTTAGGTGTGAGCTTTTTATCATGCTCAAACATAGTCAATAAATTATCGTGTAATACTTCCACTTCACGCATCACGCTGTGACAAGCATGTAAGCTCAACGAGTTATCGTCATCATTAATTTCAATACGCAGCGTAGGGTCAACCAAGGTTTGTGCCGAACTATCGGCTAAATCTAAAATGTCCGCCTGAATATTGTGTAAAAGACTATCGCGGTCAATATCTACAAAGGCATCAATCTCTTGTTGTTCAAGGCTATATAATTGGTATAAAAAGTCACGTCCCATCTTACCCATTGACGCCAGTAAAGGATTACCTACTTCACTTTCCACATCACCACTACTCGCCCAGGCTAAATGCGCCGCATCTTTTTGCCAACTCGTCGCCGTTAGTTCCGCAACAGCGCCTGCTTCAACACTGACTTTTGGACGCGATTGCGCAAAACGTTTTGCAAGCAGTTTAGGGTCAACAATGTCACCCCAGTAATAACGACAAGGATTGGTTAATAAAAAATGCACATCACAATGTTCTGCCAAACCTAACAAGGCCTGCAGGTAAGATTCCGGTAGAGAGGAGATACCAAAGACAAAAATACGTTTTGGTAAATGGCTTAATTCAGCCGTTGTTTTAGTCTCGAGTGTACTTAAAAAATCTTGGTACAGACCCGCACGGTGATACGCTTTACCCTGTGCTTGAAACCCTTGTTTAATGCTACTAACCAATAAACGCCATAACTTAGCTTGCCAAAGATGCGCATCCAACCAATCGGGTTGTAAGTGTTCTAAGCTCACTTGGTTATCTTCAAGTGTTTCCCAGTTATCAATCCACTCCGGTCGATACACTAAATATTGGTCAAAAATGTCCGCAATTTTACCGCTCAACTGAAAGCGTTTACGCAGATGGGTATCATCTTTTAAATAATCATTTAAGGCATTGAAATCTTCATCTTCTAAACAATCAGGCAACAACTTCATTATCTGCCAGGTCATGGATTGTTTATTAAACGGACTGTTATCGGGCACATCTTGTAAAACATGTTTAAATTGCTGCCAAATAAAACTCGCTGGCAGTGGGAAATCAATATTCGCCGCGATCCCCGTTGATTGTGCAATCTCTAATTGTAGCCATTGGGCCATACCCGGACTTTGCACGAGAACAGTTTCATTTTCAAAAGGATGACTTAATGGCGATTGCTTCATCAGCGCCAACACCAGCTCTTTCAGCAAGCTTATTTGATTGGAATGGTAAACTTTAAACACACGCGTCACCTTTTAAGAGAATTGTTTTTATTGGTTTTTCTTAATAAGCCTAAAATAGCATAACTATCATTAGAGTAATCAAAAAAGTAAATTTAATCATTGGGTTGGGGAGCTTCATGTGTACAAAGACTATCTACTTTAAAACTTTTAGGTTTACCAAAGAAAGACTCGACGCCACTTCTAAAAGATTCTATAGGATCTAAATATAATACTCGAAGATTTGAAATTGCTCTTGAGCAGGCTACGTAAAGCAAGTTACGACGCTCTATAAACTCTTCACTTTTAGGATTTCTAAAAAAATCACTAAAATATTCTTTCTGATTTGCAAATGAATTCTCCATAATTATGACTACATTTTCGTACTCAAGTCCTTTTGTACTGTGATAAGTATGAAATTTGATTCTATCAGTACTAGTATCATTAATAAATTCGTACCATTTAATATAATCACTTAAGTTTATGTTTAATATATGATCAATCTTTGGAAGCCGTTCCTCTTCTGTTATCGAACCACTAGACGGTAGCTGATCATTTAAAAGTGAGCAAAAGCTAGCTACTGAATACTTGAATCCATCAAAAGGAAAAAGTTCTTTTATTTTAGTTTTATAAAGTAATGTACCTTCATCATATAACTGAAATATTCCAGTTATAAAATCAGAAAAAGTCTTAGCATCTTTATCTATTAGTTTTTGCAATTCTGAAACGTAACATTGAGCTTCAGACATTAAAATCGGCATTTCCTTTTTGGGTAATAGATCTTCAAGAGGTCTACTTTTATTTAAAATCATATTCCGAAACTCCATTACTCCCCAAATGAATCGAATTGTATTATCTAATTTATTTAAATCTTTACTAATAAGCTTTTGAGCTTGTTCTTTAAAAAAAAAGAAATCTTTAAAGCTAGTATAAAGTGTTCTAAAGCCACTAAGTTCCGCTAACATTTCATTCTTTAAAACTAAACAATCTACATTTTCACCTTGAAAAGATAACTCTTTATTAACGAATTCATAAACTAATTTGGATGAATCAAAAGGTTTATCATCTATCAACTGATGAAATGAAAATGTACCACCAATATTATTTTCATAAATACTTTCTTGTAATAAGTTATCGGCTCGAAATGTGTTGAATATATTAATAATTTCATCACGAGATCTTCTATTGTATTCTTTGTAAATGTACTTTAAATTTCCATGGTACTGATTAAGCCTATTTGAGATTCCATCAGAATAAATACTTTGCATGACGTCACCAAAGTAACCAATTAATGGTTTTCTATTCGATTTATTATCTGTAGTTAGCTTGGAAAGAAGTTCAACAACATTAGGATTAGTATCTTGATATTCATCTATTAATATATATGGGTAAGAATCAATAATAATTTGGTTAAACATTGGGTATTTTAAAGATAATGCTAAACCATACTCAAGTAAGGTGTCATGACTAATAATCATGTAATGAAGCCTATCACTATTAAAATTAGCATCATATTTAACTGTATTATTCTTACCCGATTTAATGTCAGAAAGACACCGGTTTAATTTATCTATGCCATACAAAAAATTGATTGAATTTATAAACTTTCCTTTATTTCTCTGAAACTTATACCCTATAGCCCTAAGTTTTTCCTCAAAGTCACCTTTAAGATCTTGAGAGTTATAATAAAGATTCTTAACCTCTTTCTGCATAAAATAATTATAAAAATCTTTTAAAGCTCCGCTTTCAAGCCATTGTTCGTGACAACTCCCCATAAAACTAGCATTCAAAGAAACTAATTTATCCTTTATTTTAATGACATGTTCTCTAAGTAAAGCATCTTGATGTAAATGAATTAGCTCCCAAATCCTTTCGTGAATAGTCGAAACTTTAACGATATTACTATTACCAAAATTTAACTTAATATTTTCAGCAGCCGCATTAGTATAAGTTATACAAAGTATATTTTGATTTCTATTTGAAATTTCCTGTCCGTACTTTTTAAGTATATATTTCAGACTTTCTATCAAAGCATATGTTTTTCCAGATCCAGCTCCAGCATCAAAAAAAAAGCTTGAATTTTCATCAATGGACTTGTTAATTTTAAGTTGAACTGATTTTTCATTTACTAGTTTTTTTGGATCTTCTGTTAGTTTTTTCATAATACTTATTCTCGCTCAGATAGTAGTTTTAGAAATAGAATTATTTAACTTATCAGTTAACCATGTTAAACCATCTTTTATATATTTCGGGAGGTATGGTGATTCACTATCTGAAGTGATTATTTTGTATAGAAGTGTATTGGCAAACTCACTTTTACTTGAGGCTAGCTTACATTGCCATTCAAAAGATTTTGCTATCGAATTTTTTTTATCTTCTTGATCCCCAGTTCCAATTATGCTTTTGTATATTCTAGGCTTTAGTTCTTTAAGTACACAATTAAGAATATCATTATCATAATTTGTAAGTATATAAGCCTCTTCGAAACTTGAAGCTATATAACCTTCTATAGGATCTTTTTGAAAAACAACTTTGAAATTATTTTCACAAAAATATTCCAACTTATCTGGAAGTAATTTACTTTTCTTTACATCGTCATCGATTGATTTATTACTACATGGGGTTACAGAATCACAAATATAATTATGTAAGACTACATTTGTTGTTTCATCAGCATTAAGGTTAGATATTTGCTTGAAAGTAGCAGGTTTTGCTTTTCCTTTATCTGCATTAGCTCTTTTGATATCTAGATCTGTAATAATTAAACAAGGTATTTTTAGTATGTCTATAAGTGGTTTATAAATATGTGCATAAGCGCCTGCTATATTAAATACCGATATTCCAAATTTAAATAATTGATCAGATTCATTAATATGATGCTGAATTAAATGCTCTTCAGTTATACCTTCTACTAAAATAATTGCATCAGAAAAGAAAAGTTCAGAAACTTTATATTTAATATGCTTTTTCAAAAACTTTAATGCATTAAGATCTGAGTCAGTAGAAGAGGATTTAATTTTACGATCATTTAATGTCACAACATTACTAAAATTATCTTCATCTGTAGTAATATAATTAATGTTATTAAAAGTATTACTACTGTGTATTTTACTATTTACAATATGTGGAGAATGGGTAGTGATAATTAACTGACTATTAATATTTTTTTTATCTTCACCAGTTAATAAAGCACTCAGAGCATCATCAATATTTTTAATAAACAATTCCTGCATTTGAGGATGCATAAAATTTTCCGGCTCTTCAATACAGATTAAATTAACTTTGTCATGTGTTATTCTTTCTTCGTACTGTTCAATATAATCTATTATTTGACCGAGTATTTTCATTAAGTTAGAGTATCCTAGGCCAAACTGACTTTCTGGTATGTAATTATTATTCTCTTGAAACTCATAACTAATCAATTTCTGAAACAATGAATCAAAATCCAAATCAGACCTTAAATGAACTAGCATATTTTTATCGTCAATAATATTGCGAACTACATTATTAACCGATTCCTCATGAGAACTTCCAACATGAGTATCCATAAAATCGTTTATTTCAGATATTTTATCCTCAAGCTTAATGCGATTATCATTTTCTTCATTTCTTAACTTGTATTGAACAATTTTATTAAAAACTGAAGAAAGTGTTGTATCCCCATCATCTAAATTAGCTTTTATTACTTTCAAATCGAGTAAGTTATTAATATTAAAAATAGAACTACTAACCTCCTTGCCTTTGATATCAAATATTGTTCTTTTAAATTTACTCAAATCTATGACTTTAAGAAACTCAGAAAATTTAACCTGTTTCTTTCTCTTTAATGCCTTCACAAACAATTTATGTATAAACTTTTTATACTGTTCAGATTCAACGATACAAAATTTTACCTCAATAATCACAGCTTTCTGCACTTCAAACTTCTCAACTGGGATAATGCTTCTTAAGTTTTGGACTGATATAGATTTAGGGTCTCCCGCAAGACCAACTTTTAACTTAAAACTCATTGTAGGTAAATCAATTTTATCTAACTTAATATGCTCATCTATATCTGTGTTATGCTCATATATTCCTATATATTCTGAAAATAGAGAATTCATATAGTTCAGATTAAAAGATGTACCTTTGATCTCATCACTGTTGATAATTTGATGTAAAGCTTTTGTTACAGTCGTTTTTCCTGCATTATTTTTACCTATAACAAGAGTTGTGGCACAAGCAACAAAACTTTTTTTGTCTGATGGATCCTGTATCGTTTTATTATAATCAGATTGAACAAACTCAATTTTATTATTTTTAGTGCCAAACTTTCTAAAGTTTGTTATTTCTAATGACTCTAAGTACATAAACGTCCCTTCAAATTAACTTAAAAAAATATAACAAAAACAATAACATTAAATATAAAAAACAAAATGATTAAGCTCAGATTTTCAATAAAAGAATAAAAAATGGGGGTCAAGTCTTTCATTTTGAATTATTTTTCAAGAGAAAAAACCTACTCCTGCAACTTGAAATACAACGAAAACAATCAATATCAAACAGTTACAATAAAACCTTACTCAATGTGGCTACAACTCCCCCACCGTTGAGCTTTCCCAAATCATTCATTGCTTTTAGCAAATCCAAACAGGATGTTTGCCTTAGGCTCGTTCTAGCCATCGATGGCCAGAGCGAGCCGGTGCGTTAGAAAAGCAATGGATTATTTGGATAAGAAAGTGATTCGGTGGTCAGTTTCTTTGAGTTGTTGGTGGGTCATGGGCTTTATAATGAGTATCATTAATTTATCTATCTGGGGTGTTGTGGGTGGCCTTTGGTGGAAAGTGCTAGGTTACTAGTAAAAGTACTGCGAAGATCATCCGGTCAGGTATTGCCTTTTTTAAGTTAACTATTTTAAGTTAACAAAAATCTTACCAACTTTGATTACGTCTATTCTCTCCGTTAAAAAGCAATGATCTTAGATTGTTTCATGTTGATAGATATATCGACGACTTTTATCAATAACCATTTATAGGTAAAATAGAAGAAGATGAACTTATATCAACCCTAACTGCCTCAAGAAGGCATAATTAACTCTCTAGGAAGGAAAGCAATAAATGAAATATTCGACTTTAATCATTTTAGGTGGATTAATGCTTAGTCATCAAGTATTTTCTCAAAACAATGGACAAAACACATCTAAATGTTACACACAAAATTCAAAAAATAGTAAAGGATGCCAAGTAACTAATGGTGCGACTCAACAACAAAAAGCATCAAAAGCCAAAATACAAGGGCAGCAAAAAGTAGTTGTAAAAACACCACAAAAAGTAATCTTAAAAACACCACAAAAAACTGTAAAAACTCAGCAAAAAGTAGTCGTAAAAAAACCACAAAAAACTGTAAAAACTCAGCAAAAAGTAGTCGTGATTAAATCAGCACCAAGAGGTTCTAGTTTAGTTTTGCAAACGCAACAACAATTAAACCGTCTTGGTTTTAATGCAGGCCCAGCAGATGGTCTTATGGGCAAAAAAACACGTCAAGCGATTAAACTTTTCCAAAAGAGAAACAATATCCATGTTGATGGAAAAAGCACATCAATATTGTTAATTAAGCTGAAAAAGAAATAACTCATCAATAATCAAAGTATTAGACTTGATTGCAAAAAAATGCATTTTTTCAACAATAATTGAGTCGCTTTATCGAATATTGATGATGTAAAAAATGTAAACGAGAAGCTTTTAACTTCTCGTTACTTTGCTGTTTTGTTAATCAATTTCGTTAATAAGTTTTGTTAATAAACTTTTACTCTTGCTAGGTTAAAGATGAAAAAAAAAATGGGGGTCAAGTCTTTCATTTTGAATTATCTTTCAAGAGAAAAAACCTGCTCCTGCAACTTAAAATGCAGCGAAAACAATTGAAACAAGCAATATCAGATAGTTACAATAAAACCTTACTCAATGTGGCTACAACTCCAAGAACTAATGGGGTCAAGTCTTTCATTTTGAATCATCTTACAAGAGGAAAAACCTGCTCCTGCAACTTGAAATACAGCGAAAAAATTGAAACAAGCAATATTAGATAGTTACAATAAAACCTTACTCAATGTGGCTACAACTCCCCCCACCGTTGAACTTTCCCAAATCATTCATTGCTTTTAGCAAATCCAAACAGGATGTTTGGCTTAGGCTCGCTCTGGCCATGGATGGCCAGCAAGAGCCGGTGCGTTATAAAAGCAATTGATTATTTGGATCAGAAAGTGATTCGGTGGTCAGTTTCTTTGCCAACTTTCTTTTCTGATAAAAGAAAGTTTGGTCGCCGATAGGGCGAAAGCACTGTCAATAAACATCAAGCAGACTGGACGAGTGCAGACGAGCTAAACAAAAAGCGGTTATACCATTCCGCATAATTAGTTGGTCAGACTCATCCAATCTCTAGTACACATTTTTATGACTCTTTGACTATCACTGACAAAGTCATTCCACGCATCACAAACAGCATCAAAAAAATGGGGGTCAAGTCTTTCATTTTGAATTATCTTTCAAGAGAAAAAACCTATTCCTGCAACTTGGAATACAGCGAAAATAATCAATATCAAATAGTTACAATAGAACCTTACTCAATTTGGCTGCAACTTCCCCACCGTTGAGCTTTCCCAAATCATTCATTTCTTTTAGCAAATCCAAACAGGATGTTTGGTTTAGGCACGTTCTAGCCATGTTATGGGCAAAAATACGCTTCTGGTAAGAAAAAGATGGTCGCCGACAAGGCGAAAAAATAGTCAATAAAAATCAAACAGGCTGGACGAGCCCATACGAGCTAAAACAGAAAGCCGCTACTAGCAGCAACAAACAGAAAGTGCTCGATACCCATAAACCCCAACAGATAAATAATATTTATAATCAATTATTTAAATTAAAACTTAATGAAAAATCACTTCAAAATAATGTGGTGCTCTTTTTTCACCTTCATGCAAAAGCAAAGACCTGCTCCAAACCATTCTAACTGTTTTACCCCACTTTCTGTCATACGGATTAAGCCACCTTCACTTAAAAAATGAACCTAATCATTCTATCCAATAATGAATTTTTAGGGACGAGTAACGTTTCAAAAGAATTAACTTAATATTCTCGAATTCAAGTAATAAGTGTACTCGAAATACAGATGACATGAGTGCTTTGTTACTTATCTTTATAAACGAAATAAAAGCACCTTATTAATCACATAATAATCAAATAAAAAGAAGTTTATAATATTTTTTAGATTATCATAAGCGCGGTTTGATGATTTTTACTTATTTTATTAAGTTTTTCACTTTTTTATAATTCAACCATTATTTATTAAGATAAAACGAAATAATCATCAGAAAGCATACATGACTGTATATATAACATTATGATTTTAGGTTAAATACTTATGATTAGATGTAGTTTGATCTAGAAGCTCGCATGAGCTGAATGCTGAATCGACTATATCTTATTTGCAAAGTAAAGTTACCGTAGAAATTATTTCCTATAAAAAATAGTTACGTAACAAGGAATACTAGGATGAAATTTTCATTTACTAAATTAGCTGTAATAGCGGCATTATCGCTAACTTCATTTACAACTAATGCAACGATTATCATGGGCGAATTAAGTATTGAGGAAAACGGTACTAATTTAATGACAGCCTCGAATGGAAAAACTTATGCAGGATGGGGTGAAACTTTGCATTCAAGTTACGCGGAAACAAAGGCATTAACACAGACTGGAGGTTTGTACGAAGGTTTCTATATTGCAAATAGATCTGAAGCAGCAGATTTTTTCACTTTGGCAACAGGTGTTACAGTACCTGATCGAGGCGATCAACACTCGTCGCTTAGTGTGACTTTATCCGGTGAATTAGGGCCATATTGTGCAGGACCAAATCAGCCGCAATTTGGTTGTGGTGATTATACGCTTGGACACCCAAGTGAAGGTGATGGACTCACATTTTGGTTCGATGAAGGGACTACTGATGAGTACGGGAGAGCTAAAGTAGGAAGAATGACGCTATACGGGTATGTAAATCTATGGTTCTGGCACGATAACCTTGATTATGACTGGGATTGCATTCCGGGTCCATGTGGAGTTGAAAGTTTTTACCCTAACAAGTCAAACTCAGCGTGGCTAATGGTACCTGCGCCAGCTACCTCGGCTATATTAGTAATAGGGCTTTTAGGTTTTAGATTAGCTCGCAAGCAAAAAAGAGTTTAATAGCGTCGAAGTTTTCCATATAACAAAGTTCTGTCCCCCCACAAACTTTCATAGATAAATGATATTTAAAATTAACTAATGATTAAAAACGGGGGGTATTATTTTTTGCTCCCTGAACCACTCCTACTCATACAGCATGATTCAACACGGCTACTACATTCCACTTTCGAGTTTCATTTAATGAAAACTCATTCTAGAAATCCCGTGCAAAATCCATCAATTTAATCATATTTCCTTTAACTTTTCCATGACATTAATTTGTCTTTATGCATTTAAATAATTAATAAATTTATGGTCAAAATACAATTAAAGCGTAGACTTAACTATATGTTTCACAGTGTTTGTGATTTTATTTTTAGGTTATTTTATGGAATTCAAAGATTATTATAAAATACTCGGTGTCAGCAAAAATGCTGATGTTAAAGATATTAAAACAGCCTACCGAAAACTTGCCCGCAAGTATCATCCTGACTTAAATCCTGCTGAAGGTGTTGGCGAAAAATTTAAAGAGATCGCTGAAGCTTATGAGGTATTAAAGGATGACGGTAGAAGAGCAAAATTCGATGAGATCCTAGAATATGGGGATCAATCAAGCCAAGGATTTCAGCCTCCGCCGGGATGGCAACAAGATCAACATGCGTACCAAGGCGATCCTAACGCTGATGCACACTTTTCTGATTTTTTTAATTCCATTTTTAGTGGTGGATTTGATCAATCACATTTTCATGGACAGGCTCAGCAACATCATTCTAGAGGCCAAGATGTTGAAACGGAACTGGCTATGTCATTGCAAGAGACGCTGCATCAGCAAATTAAAACGGTTCACTTTAAATTGCCTGTTTCCGAAGGTGGAAAAACACATCAAATTAAAAAACAATTAAATATAAAAATACCGCAAGGTGTTATTAATGGTGAGCGTATTCGTCTTAAAGGCCAAGGAAAGCCGGGTTATGGCGGTGGTGAACCGGGTGATCTTTATCTGCATATTCGTGTAAATAACCATCCCCTTTTTGATGTTCAAAAACATGATTTAGTATTAACCTTACCGCTTGCACCTTGGGAGGCAGCGCTAGGAACCAAGGTCACTGTACCGACGTTGGATGGCAAGGTGACGCTAACAATCGCTGCCAATACTCAATCCGGTACAAAATTGCGCGTTAAAGGTAAAGGCTTAAAAAGAAAAGATAAGTTGGGTGATCTGTTTGTGGTTATTAATGTGATCATACCGCCTGTCAGCAATGATAAAGCAACCCAATTATGGCAAGAGCTTGCAAAAAATTCAGCTTTTGACCCACGGGTTTCATGGGGAGAATATCTATGATGCGCAGATTAACGGTGATTTCACTCAATGAGTTATGTCAATTAGAGAGAATTGAGAGTCATCATATTATTGAAATCGTTGAAAATGGCATTGTCAAACCCATTGCTAATGCCAACAGTGAGGACTGGGAGTTTGACACTTCGAGTGTTCATTGGATAAAAAAAGCGGTGCGACTCCACCAAGATTTAGAAATTGATTGGCTAGCGGTGGCCTTACTTATCGATTTAATTCAACAAAGGGATTCGTTACAAAGAGAAAAAGAGTTTTTTCAACAACAATTGAGGCGGTTTACTCAGCATTAATAATGCCAATATAAATACACCAGTATAAATACACCAATAAAGAACGAGAAGTGATTGCTTTCTCGTTCTTTCTATAACCAATAACAGCGCTTATTGCCGTCATAAAAAAGCAGGTAAGAAACTAGGTAAAAGTGATGTTACTTAAAGAGCCTTTCGACGAAACATGTCTACCTTTAACTGACACTCATCCCCTAGCCAACATGCATATTTAGTATGATCGTCTAGGTCGTTTCCTGTTAAAGGGTGAACAAATATACTCAACCCTTGACGCGACTCTTCAAGCCAAGGAATAAGTTGTTCAAAATCATTCGATGCAAAAAGGATTTGGCAACTCCAGCATGGATGAGGCCCGACCAATTTTTGATGTACTCTACCTATTTTTAAATTGAATAAATCCCCTGCTTTTTCACATAATTTTGCTGCAAACTCTACTGTTGTCTGGTCAAAATAAACATGTGCATGATAATTATCATGAAGATTAATAGGTCGTTGAGGTTGGTTCATTTCGTTAATTCCCCCTATTTTACTTTGATTGTTAGCGTTTTCTATTGTTCGCACTATGTGATCAATTAATGGCAATCAATTAATGGCAATCAATTTATACCCGATACCCATCATAAAGTCAGTGGTTATTACTGTCTATTAAATAGATGTTTAATCATATTCGTTCTTTAGGCATGTGATTAAGCACACCTGCTAATAATTCATTTTCTTGGGGCATTTCAATGGTTCGACTGTCCCACACTCTTTGACGAATATTGGCGGGGTTTGCTAACAGCGAAGTTGCTTGTTCACGAGTAAGTGGTTTACTAAATAAATATCCCTGAATTGCATCACACTTTAAGTTTTGTAATACATGTAATTGAATATCAGATTCAACACCTTCTGCAATCACATGTAAACCGAGACTATGAACCATAGCTATAATAGCGCTCACTATTGCGGCACCTTGTGCATGGTCGGGAAATTCTTTTAGGAATGATTTATCAATTTTCACCGTATCAATGGGGAATAGTTTTAAGTAACTAAGTGATGAATAACCAGTACCAAAGTCATCCAATGAAATACGCATACCTGCTTTATTCAATTCATTAAGATTCAACTCAACCATTTTAATATTATGGATCAATGCTGATTCGGTGATTTCTATAACTAATGAATCCGGTGTAAGGTTGGCTTGCTTGATCGTCGACAAAACTTTATTCGCGAAGTCTGGTGTTCGAAACTGTACCACTGAAAAGTTAACCGCTAAGGTTAGGTGCTGATGACCAATATCATGCCAGACTTTTAACTGTGTGCATGCTTTTTGAAGAACCCAGTTACCAATATCATCAATTAGCCCTACATGCTCTGCAATTGATATAAACTCTTCAGGAGAGACTAAGCCCAGTTTTGGATGGTACCAACGCAGTAAGACTTCAAAGCTATCAATTCGCCCAGTTTCTAGTGTAATAACAGGTTGATATTCTATAGACAGTTCATTGCGTTCAATGGCTCGATGTAACTCCCCTTCCATATATAATTGAGACTTGGCATGTTGATTTGTCTCTTTGCTGTAATACAGACAAACTTCCTTACCTAAGGTTGCTTTAGCTTCTCGTAATGCAATCCCCGCATGTGTGAGTAACAGCTCCGTGTTTTCACCATCACTTGGATATACACTGGCACCGATGCGAGGATCTAAAAAGAGTTCAGTATCCTCCACTTCAACAGGTTTCTGCATACAACTAAATAAACGTTGGATTATCCATGTTGCTTCTTCCTGTTTTTTCATGTCTGTTAGTAGCACCACAAATTCACCACTATTGGTGCGAGAAAGATTACTTCCCATTTTTTCAACGTTATCAATCATTACAGAATCTGCAGATCGTAGTGTCTTTTTTAAACGCTTGGCGACTATATTGATGACTTTATTATTCGCCGCTTCTCCGAGCGTATTTTTAATGATTTGTGAAGCATCAATATCAATAATTAAGATTGCAAATAACGTATTTAAACGCAAGCTACGTTCAATACTTTGTTTAATACGGTCAATCAAAACTATTTGATTCGGGAAATCATTAATGTCATTTAAATCAAACTGATTCGTTTTTTTTGCGTAAATTAAAGCTTCTAGTTCTATTATACGATGATGTAAATTTTGGACTGTCGTTTGATCTGTTCGATTAAACTCAGGCACAGGGAGTATCACTAATTTAGACTCATTATTGCTCGCGATTACTTTTTCGCTATTTACGCTAGTTTTCTCTTGCGTTATTACACTGTTTCGCTTGATAGGTGGTGCCATTGCTTTGTCACCAGACTCAATCATAGACCAACGAACCACCTGATTACGCCCCGACTTTTTAGCAGAATAAAGTGCTTTATCGGCAATATCGATAATGAATTCCGGTGTGAATCCTCCTCCTGAAATACTTGAAACACCAAAACTAGCGGTAAAAGGAATGATGCCATTCGCTTCACCACTTTTATCATTGTTAACCACTGAGCGAATACGTTCGGCAATATCAGCAGCTAGTTTTTCATCAACTCCTGGCAGCACAATACAAAACTCTTCACCACCGTAACGACCTACTAAATCGTCACTGCGCGCAGTTTCACTTAAGATTTGAGCAAGTGATTTAATGACCATATCACCGGTGGCATGACCGAAACGATCATTGACTAGTTTAAAGTGATCAATATCTAGCATGATGCAACTAAGTGTCTCGTCATCCTCCATCTCACTCAATAAGGTTGCAAAACCTTCAAAGAGTGAACGGCGGTTTAGTAATCCGGTTAAAGGATCGCGTGTTGCTAATACTTGTAGTTTTTTATTTTGACGTGTTATTTCTTGTTGGCTATGTTTTATTTGGCTTAGTGCTCGCTCTAACACAACATTTTTATTTTCTAATTCGGTGATATCATCAAAGGTCACAACCACACCACGAATATCAGCATCGGCTGTTTGAATCGGTGCAATATTAACGGCAAAACTCAAGTTTTCTTTTAATTGGGTGCATAACTTTAAGTTTGAATGCTCTGTTTCAAAACCATCTAATAATAACTGCCAAGGCAAACGATAAGGCTCATCGCTTTTCTCATTGTCTGTTGGGCTCCAATCAAAATCTGATAGATTTTTACCAATTAAGCTAGCTGAAGGCTGACCTAGTTTTTGTTCAAAAGCGGTATTAACAAAAACAATTCGTCCATTGTTATCAAGTATGACTAAACCTTCAGCGAGTATATTCAAGGCAGCACTAACACGGTCAGGAATTACGTTACTTGGGTCTAGTTCATTGAGTGCTCGTTTTAGGAATAACCAAAATACGAAAAATCCAACAGTTAATATAAATATAATAATGGTGATAATAGAGCCGGCTCGCTCAAATATAGTAGGGTTACCATTCAGCGGTTTAAAACTAACCTCTAACGCTCCCCAACGCCCTTCTTTCCCGTGAATAGGTACCAATATATTAGCAACAGTTGAAGCACTTTTATCAGTTAAGTGCCAAGAGTTAAGGTGATCCCCCGCACTCGAGATAAGTTGTTTATCGGAAGTTCGTAAACCCAGTGAGTTAATGCTTGTATTCTGCTGCTGAAGCGAATGCATTAATAATGTAACAGAGCGGATATCACCTTTCATTACATCTGCGGATACTTGTACCGCTAATGATTCAGCAATTACTTTACGTGCATTGAATTCAGCCAATTTTGAATTTGGAATAAAGCCCAAAAAATCGGCAACGAGTAACAAACTGACCGTGAGCATGCTAAGCCCAATAGCAAGACGAACAATAGGAGATATTACAGGTACTTTCATAGGTTATTTTTTAATCCTATCATCAGGTGATTGTACTGGACTTTGATCTTCAAATAATGCATCGATATTAGCGCCTGCTGCATCTCCCCCTGCAGCGTCAGGATCACTTGATTCAGCTGGGGTTAATGCCTCACTGGCCGTCAATATCGGTAAAACATCCAGCGAACGCCATGCAGGCATTGCGGTTAAAAGGCTAGCTAACAGAGTGCCCCCTCGTAATAACCAACTTACAAAAATAGCAGCACCAGTAATACCCACGCCAGCGACTGTTCCAACGTTCAGGTCTTGAATGATTTGGTTTTGTTCTGCAGAAGCATCTAAGTCTTGTTGCATTTTATCCAAATCATCTAAAAATTCAGGGCTACGTGAGCCAATATTAGCAACCGTTGTACTGAGCGGCGTTATAGTTTCTGTTTGTATTCCATTATCAATCCAAATTGAGGTTAATTCCTGAAGAAATGTTTGGCTTTGCTCTTCAACTAAGGAGGTATTATCATTATCGTCATTACTTGCGGGACGCTCAGAAAGCACACTCAGGAAGATATCTTCGTCCAATGGTGTGGTCATGAATCGGCCCTGTTCGCCTAGTATGTCAATAGTAAGATCAACATCATTAACAGCTTCTGTAGCAATGTTGTTATCTACAATATCTTCAGGTGAGTCTGTATTGTCATCAGGAGTTGGCGTTGGCTCAAGCATTTCAGGTTCATTTATTATCTCATTATCAGTAATGCTGGTGTCTGTTTCTCTTGTTCCATTAATTTGTATTGTTACTGTACTGATGGTTCCATCGATACTACTGACATTAAAGGTTTCTGCATAATGTTCACCCTCAATCAATTGATTAAATGCTGATTTTGCCGTAAACACCCATGCACCTGAGGCATTAATAGTGAAGGTACCATATTTGCCTACAATAGTATTTGCAGCAAAGGTATTCTCTTCATTATCAACATCACTAGCAGTTAATTGACCAGCAGTGGTGATCGGGGCATCTGTTTCATCTACTTCCAAACGCTGACTACTCACTACCGCGGCATCATTAGTACCGTTAATTTGTATGGTAACGGTGCTAGCTGTGCCATCGATACTCGCGACATTGAAGGCTTCTGATATGTTTTTATTTTCATTCAAGGCATCAAAAGTGTCGTTCGCAATGAAAGTCCAAGCACCGGATTCATCAATATTAAATGTGCCGTAGGTGCCGATTAGCGTATCAGAAATGAAGGTATTATCCTCATTATCTACATCACTAGCTGTTAGTTGACCGCTAGTGGTAATCGCTTCATTCGTCTCACTTAAACTCTGACTTTCGCTACTTACCGTAGCCGCATCATTAGTGCCGTTAATTTTAATAGTAACGGTGCTAGCTGTGCCATCGATACTCGCGACGTTGAAGGTTTCGGATATGTTTTCATTTTCATTTAAGGCATCAAAAGCGTCATTAGCGATGAAAGTCCAAGCCCCAGATTCATCAATATTAAACGTGCCGTATGTGCCGATTAGCGTATCAGAAATGAAGGTATTATCTTCATTATCTACATCACTTGCTGTTAATTTACCGCTAGTGGTAATAGCTTCATTCGTCTCACTTAAACTCTGACTTTCGCTACTTACCGTAGCCGCATCATTAGTGCCGTTAATCTGAATAGTGACTTTGCTCGCTGTGCCATCGATACTGGCGACGTTGAAGGTTTCAGATATGTTTTCATTTTCATTCAAGGCATCAAAATTGTCGTTCGCGGTGAAAGTCCAAGCACCGGATTCATCAATATTAAATGTACCGTAGGTGCCGATTAGCGTATCAGAAATGAAAATATTATCCTCATTATCGACATCACTGGCTGTTAATTTACCGCCGGTAGTAATAGCCGAATCTGTTTCATTGATTTTCTGACTTTCGCTACTTACTGTTGCTGCGTCATTAGTGCCGTTAATTTTGATAGTAACGGTACTGGCTGTACCATCGATACTGGCGACGTTGAAGGTTTCGGATATGTTTTCATTTTCATTTAAGGCATCAAAAGCGTCGTTCGCAGTGAAAGTCCAAGCACCGGATTCATCAATATTAAACGTGCCGTAGGTGCCGATTAGCGTATCAGAAATGAAGGTATTATCCTCATTATCAACATCATTCGATGTTAATTGACCGCCGGTAGTAATAGCCGAATCTGTTTCATTAATTTCCTGACTTTCGCTACTTACCGTAGCCGCATCATTAGTGCCGTTAATTTGTATGGTAACGGTACTGGCTGTGCCATCGATACTGGCGACGTTGAAGGTTTCTGATATGTTTTCATTTTCATTCAAGACATCAAAAGCGTCGTTCGCAGTGAAAGTCCAAGCACCGGATTCATCAATATCAAATGTGCCGTATGTGCCAACTAAAGTGCTAGTTTTAAAAGCATTATCTTCATTATCGACATCACTGGCAGTTAGTTGACCGCTAGTGGTAATAGGCTCATCTGCTTCATTGATTACTTTAGTCTCCGAGCTAACCAATGCTGCATCATTTATTGCAGAAAATAGGATATCAGCAGTCATTTCTAAGGAATCGATTTGGCCATCATTAGCAACGACAGTTAACTTAAAATAGGTATCGATTAAAGCATCGTTAGCCAGTGTTGCTTCACCTACTTCTGTTAATGTTACTTCGCCGCTATTAGCATCAATCGTGAAATAGCCATTTTCATTGCCACTATTAATACGATAAGTCAGAGCGTCGCCATCTAAGTCAATAGCAGCGAAGCTTGCGACTAGATCACCCACTATTGCGATATTTTCAACCTGGGTACTACCATTTACCTTGTTAATGGTGGGCACATCATTAATCGCAGCAAACTCTATCGTTGCTGTCTCTTGCTCGGTTGTTAATTTGCCATCAGTGGCTGTAACGCCTAATGTGTAAACAGCGTTAGTTAAGGCATCGTTATCCAGTTCAACTTCACCAGCGTTCGTTAGGGTCACTACACCTGTATTAGTATCAATAATAAAGTAGCCATTATCATTACCACTGCTGATGTTATAAGTTATTGCATCACCGTCTAAATCGCTGCCTGTAAAGGTTGCAACCACATCTCCCGCTGCTGCAATATTTTCAACTTGAGTGCTACCGATAATGGTGTTGATGGTTGGCGCGTCGTTGATCGCCTCAAAATATATAGTTGCTGTAGCTTGCGCTGATACAAATACACCATCAGTGGCTGTAACAGCTAAACTATAAACAGCGTTAACCAAGGCATCATTTGATAGTATTGTTTCACCTGCTTCTGTTAGCGTCACCACTCCTGTATTGCCATCAATAGTGAAGTAACCATCGCTGTTACCACTATTAATATGATAAGTCACCTTATCACCATCTACATCGCTGGCGCTGAAAGTGGCAACCACATCTCCTGCAGTCGCAATGTTTTCAACTTGAGTGCTGCCCACATTAGTTGTAATGGTCGGCGCGTTGTCATTTACATGGTTAATTACAATTATTGCACTGGCTTCGCTTGAGCTGCTTATACCGTCACTGGCAGTCACACCTATCACTTGGTTACCGAGGTTAAGAATATCGTTTTCAATCGCCGTTTGACCAGCAGCAGTTAAAGTCACGTTGCCTGTGTTCGTATCAATCTCAAAGTAACCGTTGTCATTACCACTGGAGAGACTAAACGTCACGGTGTCACCGTCTGCATCACTAGCGCCGAAGATCGCGACGATATCTCCTGCAGCAGCAGTATTTTCAACTTGTGTACTGCCCTTAACGTTATCAATGATTGGTAGATCATTGCTTCCTGTTACCGTAATAGTGATTGTTTTTGTTTCACTTATGCCGTTTTCATTATCTGTCGCAGTGTATGTAAAAGCCACATCACGGCTTGTATTAACAGCCAAATCATCAAAATCTGCATTTGGATTAAAAGTATAACTTCCATCTTCATTGAAGATCAGTTTACCTATTTTTACATCATCAACCAGTTGATAGCTTACTATCGTTCCATCTACATCACTCGCCACGGGTACACTGCTATTTAAGATGCTGTTTTCATCAGTGGTGACTGCATCATCAAAAGCGACTGCTACATCGTTTACGTTTGTAATAGTTACATTCACTGTGCCGACTTGGCCTTCCTCATTTGTGTAAGTGAAGCTATCGCTACCGTTAAAGTTAGTATTCGGGATATATTTAATTGTGCCATCAGTATTGATTGAGACATTACCGTTAATACCCTGTGTGACAGAGGCCACTGGCGAAATCGCAGCATCAGTGCCATCGGCTGTATCGCTATCATTGGCTAGTACATCGATATCAATTGCCGCATCTTCGTTAGTCGTCGCGGTATCGTTGGCTACGACGGTTAAATCATTAACCGCATCCACAGTCACGTTAACCGTTGCTTCTTGCCCTTCAGCATTCGTATAAGTAAAGCTATCCGTGCCATTAAAGTCAGCATTCGGTGTGTATTTCACCGTGCCATCGGCATTAACTACTACTGAACCGTTGGTACCTTGAGTCACGCTTTCTACTGGCGAGATCGCCGCTGCAGTGCCATCGGTTGAGTCATCATCATTTGCAAGCACATCGATATCAATCGCAGTATCTTCGTTCAAGCTGGCGATATCGTTATTCACAATAGTTAAGTCATTAACCGCATCCACGGTGACATTAACCGTAGCTTCCTGACCTTCTTCATTGGTATAAGTAAAGCTATCCGACCCGTTAAAGTCAGCATTCGGTGTGTATTTCACCGTGCCATCGGCATTAACTACTACTGAACCGTTACTACCTTGGGTAACAGAGGCTACTGGCGAGATCGCTGCTTCAGTGCCATCGGTTGAGTCATCATCATTTGCAAGCACATCGATATCAATTGCTGCATCTTCGTTAGTCGTCGCGGTATCGTTAGCTACGACGGTTAAATCATTAACCGCATCCACCGTGACATTAACCGTGGCTTCTTGGCCTTCTTCATTGGTATAAGTAAAGCTATCCGACCCGTTAAAGTCAGCATTTGGTGTGTATTTCACCGTGCCATCGGCATTAACTACTACTGAACCGTTGCTACCTTGAGTCACGCTTTCTACTGGTGAGATCGCTGCTTCAGTGCCATCAACCGTATCGGTGTCATTGGCTAACACATCAATATCAATCGCAGCATCTTCGTTGGTGCTTGCTGTATCGTTATTCACAACCGTTAGGTCATTAACCGCATCCACGGTGACGTTAACCGTGGCTTTCTGCCCTTCAGTATTGGTATAAGTGAAGCTATCAGTGCCGTTAAAGTCAGCATTCGGCGTGTATTTCACCGTACCATCGGCATTGATAGTCACGATACCGTTGGTACCTTGAGTCACGCTTTCTATTGGTGAGATCGCTGCTTCAGTGCCATCAACCGTATCGGTATCATTCGCAAGTACATCGATATCAATTGCCGCATCTTCGTTAGTCGTCGCGGTATCGTTAGCTACGACGGTTAAATCATTCACGGCATCCACGGTGACATTAACCGTGGCTTCCTGTCCTTCAGCGTTGGTATAAGTGAAGCTATCAGTGCCGTTAAAGTCTGCATTCGGTGTGTATTTCACCGTGCCATCAGCGTTGATAGTCACGATACCGTTGGTACCTTGAGTCACGCTTTCTACCGGCGAAACCGCCGCTGCAGTACCATCGGTTGAGTCATCATCATTTGCAAGCACATCGATATCAATCGCTGCATCTTCGTTAGTCGTCGCGGTATCGTTAGCGACAACCGTAAGGTCGTTCACGGCATCCACGGTGACATTAACCGTGGCTTCTTGGCCTTCTTCGTTGGTATAAGTAAAGCTATCCGTGCCGTTAAAGTCAGCATTTGGTGTGTATTTCACTGTGCCATCGGTGTTGATTGACACGCTGCCGTTGGTGCCTTGGGTAACAGAGGCCACTGGTGAAATTGCCGCATCAGTGCCATCGGCTGTATCAGTGTCATTGGCTAATACATTAATATCAATCGCAACATCTTCGTTGGTGCTTGCAGTATCGTTAGCGACAACCGTAAGGTCGTTCACAGCATCCACCGTGACATTAACCGTGGCTTCCTGTCCTTCTTCATTGGTATAAGTAAAGCTATCCGACCCATTAAAGTCAGCATTCGGTGTGTATTTCACCGTGCCATCGGCGTTGATCGTCACGATACCATTCGCGCCTTGGGTAACAGAAGCCACTGGCGAAACTGCTGCTTTAGTACCATCAACTGTGTCGCTATCATTCGCAAGCACATCGATATCAATTGCCGCATCTTCATTAGTCGTCGCGATATCGTTATTCACAATCGTTAAGTCATTAACCGCATCGACCGTGACATTAACCGTGGCTTTCTGGCCTTCTTCATTGATATAAGTAAAGCTATCAGCACCGTTAAAGTTCACATTCGGCGTATATTTCACGGTGCCATCAGCGTTGATCGTCACGATACCGTTGCTACCTTGAGTCACGCTTTCTACCGGCGAGACTACAGCAGCACTGCCATTATCGACGGCATCAGTACTATCATCATCATTGGCTAACACATCGATATCAATCGCTGCATCTTCGTTAGTCGTCGCGGTATCGTTAGCGACAATCGTAAAGTCGTTCACGGCATCCACCGTGACATTAACCGTGGCTTCTTGGCCTTCTTCGTTGGTATAAGTAAAGCTATCCGTACCATTAAAGTTAGTATTCGGGATATATTTAATTGTGCCATCAGTATTGACTGATACTGAACCGTTGGTTCCCTGTGTTACGCTAGCCACTGGTGAGATCACCGCATCAACACCATCAGCCGTATCACTATCATTGGCTAATACATCGATATCAATGTCAACATCTTCGTTGGTCAAGCCTGAATCAGCATTCACAACCGTTAGGTCATTAACCGCTACGACTTTAACCGTCGTGCTAGCCAGATTGCTTGTATAGGTTCCATCACTCACTTCGAACGTAATAACACGTTCGGATTCATCTGGGGACTGCGAATTATTGTCATAGGTAACTGTTCGTAAAACCTGTTGATAGTTAGCTAGGCTGTCTGGACCGGAAAGGGTGAGGACACCAGAATCGTAACTGGCAGTGATCGATGTACCGGTTGTATCTACAGAGAGCGTTTCTGAATTAATATCAAGCAGGTTTGTGAGTGTCACGGTTACCGATGTCAAGTTCGAACTGCTGTCGCTTCTGTTATCGATGATTGTTGCATCATTATCCGCAATCAAAACAGCGCCACCGTCTTCTGTCCAAGTCGTCTCAAAATCTGATACTGTTGCAGCTGATGAGTCGTCCGCATCCAGATCCAACTGCAGTCTAACAAGATTATCGCCCTCAATTGTCCAGCCGTGGTCGGTAATCAGTGAACTCCTATCAGTAGCAGAGGCATTATAATACAATTCGCTTGCTCCTAGAGTGATGCCAGTGATGTCAGACTTCACGGCCTGTGCAGCCCAACCAATCAAGGTTGCATCATAATTCTCGATCGACAAACCTGATGAACTTAACATGTTGCCCATATTATTTACGTTATTGATCTTCCAACTGCCAATGTCCTGATCAAAAGCACTGGCACCCTGGAACATATTTGCCATCGTCTTAACACTAGAGGTATCCCACGCTCCTATATCTTGGTTAAAGGCTGTGGCATACCGGAACATATTGAACATCGTCGTAACGCTAGAGGTATCCCACTTCCCTATATCCTGATTAAAGGCATAGGCAGCACGGAACATATTTTGCATAGTCGTAACTTGAGAGGTATCCCACTCCCCTATGTCCTGTTTAAAGGCAATGGCACCAAAGAATGTAGACTGCATACTGGTGACACTAGAGGTATCCCATGTACTAATATCTTGGTTAAAGGCATCGGTATAGGCGAACATGCCATGCAAAGTGGTGACATTTGAAGTATTCCAATCTCCAATATTTTGGTTAAAGGCATCGGCGCTTAAGAACATATCCCGCATATTGACGACACTTGACGTATTCCAGGCACTAATATCTTGATTAAAAGATGAAGCACTACTAAACAGGCTTTGCATGTTGGTGACATTTGAAGTATTCCAACCTCCAATATCCTGATTGAAAGCAGTGGCACCATTAAACATGCCAGACATATCGGTTACACTGGATGTAACCCACCCGCTGAGATCGGCATTAATACTGGTCGCGCCCTTAAACATATCAGAAAGATTGGTTATTGCAGATAAGTCAGGCGTATCTGTCGCATTGATAACAAGATTATCCGCACCTTCAAAGGCATCGTCTAAATCCTGCCAAGCGATATTGCCCCATTGCTCGATGGTTAATAACTTGTCAGCATCAGTGGAAGCGGGGTTATTATTCTTTGTGTTGGAGTCGTCGAAGTTAATACCAGGGAAGTCACCGACAATTGAAACGGTATAGGTGCCTGCTATATCATATTGGTGTTCTGCTGGACCAGATGTGTGCGTTGAGGATGTGCCATCTCCCCAGTAGACAGTAAAATTAATATCTCCAGAGCCTTTGGTCCCAATTGGAATACTAATTTGGTTATCATCAGATGTGCCAAAATTATCGGTTTTCCAGGTAGTAATAAAACCAGTCAGAGCCTCTAGATTAACGGTTTGTGTCGTTGTTGACGTATCACCTGTATTTGAAGCCGCTGTTACTTTAAAGTCAGGAAGATCTTCCCCACTGTTCACCCAGGTCACCCCGGCATTCGTTAAGGTTACTTCACCCGTTTCGCTATCAATTTTATAGTTGGTTCCATCTGCCGCGCTCAAACGGTAACTAATATCACCACCATCCTCATCAGTGGCGCTAATAGTTGCAATTATGGTGTCTGTTTTAACCGTATCTTCGTTTAAGATATCAATCAGATCGACCGTTAATACAATCGGATCATTGATGGTGTTAGTGGTAACAGTATTGGTTGCGGTCACACCATCACTGGTGGTTAAGCTAATGTTCGCCAGTGTATTGCCCGCATCTAAATACGCTTCACCGGCCGCGGTTAATTTAACGTCGGTGCCATCTAGTTCATAGCTACTGTTTGTGTTAGTGCCTGCGGTAAAGTCAACCGTTAAGCCGCCTTCTTCATCGGTCAGCGTGTAGCTTCCCATCACGGAGCCAGCAACTGTTGTATCTTCGGTCACCGTAACATCGGTCAGGCTCAAGGTTTCAACATCGTTGACTGTTGTTACCACTGGCGTATCTAAAGCAGTACTAGACAATGGCGTTGCGTTATTATCGGTGACTTTTAGATCAATCGCATCGAGCGTGCCACCCACGTTGATGACATCAATACCCGCTTGTGTCAGCAGTATCTTACCGTTTACTGTATCTAAAGTGTAATGAGTGCTCGCCGTATTAAAGGTTACCGTTAATTGGTCGCCATCACCGTGATCATCGGTGGTGTAACTACCCGCAATGCTGCCCCCCGCAGTTAAGCCCCCAGCATCTTCAGTAAAGTCATTAGCCGTTATTTCAATAGTAGGAGTGTCATTGACTCTTGTGACGGTTAAACTGGCAACCACCAGCCCTTTACTAAATGCCGTAGTTCCACCACGATCATCTGCTAAATTAAAAGTATTCGCTTTTTCGCCATGTACTCCTGATGTTTGATCCCAAGCAACGTAGGTTAACAACTCTGTACCATACCAATCAGAGTCGGGGATGAAACGTATTCTGTCATCCGCTCCCAACAAGAGTGATTCACTTTCAGAAACAGAATTTATTGTTACCCAACCTGAACCGATATCGTATTGCCAATCACCATTAACACTTGATAGACCACGAATCGCGATACCTTCTAAGGCTCCGCTATCTGCATCACTAATAGAATCAGTGTCCGTATTTGAACTGGCAAGTATCTCAGAAATCAAGTTGCCAGTGATATTGTCTTCACCCATATCTTCGCTGATAGTCGTTAAACTAATACCGGCATTTTGCTCTATTACTGGCGCATGGTTGTCATCATTCAAGATAGTTGCTACAGCACTGTCCTGAGTACCAAATTCGACATTTTGCTCACCGTCCGCAGCTGCAAGCGCTAATAAAATAGTTTCATCATCTTCTGGGGTATCGTCATCGTTAAGGGTAATGGTAATGGTCTGCGGTTGAACATCAGGACTGGTGTAATCACCCGCTTTAATCGTGATAGGTAAAGTAAAAGTATAATCCTCGCCCGAAGTGGCTGTACCGCCAGTAACGGTAAAATCAAAATTCTTAGCGGTGGTACTTTCAAACTTAGAGGTGACTATATAGCTGATGGTCATCGTTCCAGCGTTTTCATTTGCACTGAATACAGCAGGGTCGAATTCAATAGTGACAACACTGTCGCTACCTGCATCTGTAATTGTCCATCCTTTCGCTTTTAACGCATCAACAGCGCTAACATCGCTATAGTGAAGCCCATCGGCGCCAAGCGAGATACCAGAGTTTACCGTTTGTGTTGCCCAACCTGTAAGCGTGCTGTCATAGTTGCTAATGGACAAATTACTATTTCTTAGCATGCTTGCCATATTGGTGACGTTTGCTATATTCCAATCACCAAGACTTTGGTCAAATGCAGACGCGTTGTAAAACATATACCCCATATTGGTAACGCTAGATGTGTTCCATGCATTGGTGCCTGAATTGAAGTCGAGGTTCTGGTTGAACGCGCTTGCATTGTAAAACATGTTCAGCATACTGGTAACATTGCCAGTATTCCAGCCACCAATATCTTGGTTAAAAGCCTTCGCACCGAAAAACATCGCTTCCATGGTATTAACATTTTCCGTATTCCATGCACCAATATTTTGATTAAAAGCGTCTGCTCTGTTAAACATATTTTGCATGGTAGTCACATTTAACGTATTCCAGCGTCCAATATCTTGATTAAAGACATTTGGATTTGCGTCACTATCCCCTTTGAACATACTACTCATGTTAGTGACTTTTGACGTATTCCAGTCACCAATATCTTGATTAAAATCGCTCGCATTCAAAAACATACTTTGCATGTCAGTGACACTTGACGTATCCCATGAGCCGATTTTGCCGTTAAAGGATGAAGCGTCTTGAAACATCAAAGACATGTTAGTAACTTGAGAAGTATTCCATGCGTTGGTATCTGAATTAAAAATGAGATCTTGATTAAAATCACTGGCATTACGGAACATAAAACTCATGTTGGTGACTTTAGCGGTATTCCAACCACCAATATCTTGATCAAACTTGATCGCATTGTAAAACATGTTTTGCATGGTTGTAACGTTGCTGGTATTCCAACCACCAATGTCTTGATTAAACTTGCTAGCATTGTAAAACATGTTCAGCATATTGCTCACATTGCCTGTATTCCAATCACCAATATATTGATTAAAAGATGAAGCCCCTTTAAACATACTTTGCATGGTAGTGACGCTTGAGGTGTCCCATGAAGTTTCACCAGTCTCTGTATTGGTCTTTGTATTGATATCTTTGCCAAACGCAGTTGCGCCTGAGAACATACTTTGCATGCTAGTGACGCTTGAGGTGTCCCATGTACCTATATTGCCATCAAATGAAGTAGCGCCGTTAAACATGAAACTCATGTCAGTTACACTGCCAGTTTTCCAGTCGCTCAGACTCTGGTTAAATTTTGTTGCGCCACTGAACATCGAATTCATTATTTTGACGTTCGAAGTATCCCAATTAGTGATATCAGTATTGAATAAGGTAGCACCGCTAAACATACCTGATGTAGTGGTGACTTTCGAGGTGCCCCATGAAATGTCTTTACCGTCTATGTCTTTCTTTGTACTAATATCCTGGTCGAACTTTGAAGCATTTTGGAACATATTCCGCATACTTTCGACATTTGAAGTATTCCAGTTGCCAATGTTTTGATTGAAAATTGTGGCACCAGAAAACATGTTTTCCATTGTAGTGACATTTGATGTAACCCATGAAATGTCATTTCCATCTATGTCAGTTTTTGTACTAATATCCCTATTAAACTTTGATGCTCCTTGGAACATATTCCACATATTGGTGACACTTGAAGTATTCCAATCACCAATATCTTGATTAAAAGAGGATGCCCCTTTAAACATACTTTGCATGGTGGTGACGTTGGATGTATTCCATGAACCAATATTTGTATCGTACTCAGTAGTGCCAAACGCAGTTGCGCCTGAGAACATACTTTGCATGCTAGTGACACTTGAGGTGTCCCACGCACCTATATTGCCATCAAATGAAGTCGCGCCGTCGAACATATAGCTCATATTCGTAACTTTAGACGTATTCCATCCGCTAATATCTTGATTAAAAAATTTAGCGCCGTTGAACATGAAACTCATGTCTGTGATGTTCGATGTATCCCAATCCAAAGTTTTCGATTCTGTATCGATAGTCGAGTCAATTTTAGTAGTAATCGCGCCCTTAAACATCTCAGAAAGATCGGTTATTGCAGAAAGGTCGGGCGCATCGGTCGCATTAATAACAAGGTTACTCGCACCATCGAAGGCATCGTCTAAATCCTGCCAAGCGATATTGCCCCATTGCTCGATAGTTAATAGTTTGTCAGCATCACCGTCATTCGGGGTCTTACTATCTTCGTTGGTATCGAAGTTAATGCCGGGAAAGTCACCGATAATAGCAACGGTATAAGTGCCTGCGTCAGCGTAAGTGTGTTCTATCTTATCTTTATCAAACCCATCTTCCGAGTTGTAAATGTCTGATGTGCCATCTCCCCAGTAAACAGTAAAATTAATATCTCCAGAGCCTTTGCTCCCAATTGGAATACTAATTTGGTAATCTTCAGATGTGCCTGCATTATCGGTTTTCCAAGTAGTCACAAAACCAATCTGTTCTGCTGTTGTTTGGTCGCCCCCCACCGTTAAGTCGACGGTGCCGGTATCACTGTTACCTTTGCCGTCTGTAACTACATAATCAAAACTCTCATTAACGGCAGTGGCGGCTGTGACCTTAAGACGACCATCAGCACGCAGTTCAATCACCGCACCCGATGCTAGGGTTATGGGCGTTCCTGTAACAAGAGCGTATGTTGTATCATTATCTGCAGTATCGATGATATGAGTAAGCGTTAAACTGTCACCGTCTACATCGATGTCATTACTGAGCGGATCGATGGTGACCGGGACGCCTGCCGAAACAGTAAAAGTATCATCACTGGCCTCAAGATTTAGGTTGGTGACTGTCACCGCCAGATCTTGAATATCTGTCGCATTATTACTGTCTGTGGCAGTAATCTGAACGTTATAAATGTTGTCTACACCGACATCAGTAGGCGTCTCGAAATCAGGTGCCGAGTTAAAGGTTAATTCATCTGTTGCACTGCCGATGCTGAATAATGACGCATCGGCGCCACCAGTAATGGTATAACTAACAGTATCCCCATCAACGTCAGTGCTAGTGACAGTGGTAACCTCAACAATATTTTCTGCTACGTTAATAGAAGCATCAGAGGTGATGCTTGGCGCATCATTGACGGCTGTAACTGTGATTGAAGGACCGGTACCTGTTGCACTAAATGCTGTGGTGCCGCCAAAAGAAGAAGCATCAACAGTGGAGCCTTGTAAACCAAATGTACCAGACGTCTGATCCCACCCTGCAAAACCAATAAACACTTGACCATTCCAATCTAAGTTCGGAACGAAGCGCAAACTATCTTCACTACGCAATAAAAGTGAATTGGATAGAGATATTGTTTCTGTAGATATTGAATCAACTCTTTGCCAGCCAGAGCCAGTATCAAACTCCCAATATCCATTAGTATCAGGGAGGCCATAAATGGCTATTCCTTGGAGCGCATCCGCATCAACATCAGTGAAGAAACCGTCACGGGCAATAATATCGGAGACTTTATCACCCGTATTGGTGGTTGGATCTTCAGAAATATCAGATAGGTTGGTAGTATAGTTAAGCACAGGCGCATCATTAACCGCCGCAATCGTCCCGCTCGCACTGTCTATAGTCTCAGTACCACCGTCATTAATGGTGTAATTAAAGCTCACAGCACCGTTATAATCAGCAGCTGCGCTGAAAGTGATATTTCCGTCTGCACCTATGTTGACAGTACCATTGGTGACAGTGATGCTTTGTTCTACCCCGGTGAGTGCAGTCGCATTAACTGCAGTAATAGAGGCGCTCGCACTATATCCACTTAGCATATCGGTATTTAAAGTCGCAGTAGTAAAGTCTTCATCACCATCAAGTAAGTCAGGATTATCAGCCAGTAAATAGCTCCAGTTTTGCTGGGTATCTGCATCAATAATCACATTAGATTCTATTGTGCCGGCTTCATATTCAAGCTCCCAGTCTCCACCAAGGTCAGTATCTCCGGTTAAATCATCGGACGCGGCCACATCGGCATCGGTTAATTGTGATAGCGTATCAATAAACGCGATACCTTGAGCATCAGCAGCCAAATCACAGCCATAAATAAGCCAATCACCCTCGGCTGAAAATGCATTACCCCACTGGCTTATTGTCTGTGAGTGTTGAGTTAATTCGCTTTGGCTTAATTGGCTGTTACCGACCTGCACTGAACCTGATGACCCATGGGAAATAAGGTGCACAGCATCTAGATTTTGTTGGTCTGCGAGGATTTCACTGATTTGCTCAATACCATTACGGTTTGAATCTAGAATAATCACTTCAAGAGTAACGTCATCATCGGTTTGTGATTGTATGCTCTCGACTAATTGCGCGTAATCTTCTACATCGGCATCAATAATGACCAGTTCATGACGAATATCGGTTGTTTGTGACGTTGACTCAATCAATAATTCGGAATGGTCATCTTGAGCATATTGATTGTTGTCTTGACTAGAATCATTGATAGCAGTGGTTTGTGACCTTGACTCAACCAGTGATTCGGAATGGTTAGCATCATTAATAGCTGTATCTTGCGCGTCAATATAATCGAATTCTGCCTGCGCATCGCGTAAAATATCTTCCGTTGACATGTGATCAGGTAAATCGAGATCACCAGCAGATAGATCTAACCCCGGTAAGTCAGCTGACAGTAAAATACGCGGCTCAAGCCCTTCAATAACAGGCGCGTTATATTTACGTTTTTTAATCGATGTCGATTTTTTCATCACAAATTTCATCACCACTACACCCCTAATTCTGAGGAGTAATTAGTAGTAGCAGTGGCCATTAAGTAAGACAGTGAATAAGGTTGATCCCACTGAAAAGCGTATTTTTTATAGCCTTTGAAACCCGTTAGTAATAAAGGCATTAGATTCGCAATATACTCTTCTCTGTGTTTAATGATGGTCAACAAAAGAGTGCTCCTCTTCTGCGACTAGATCATGAGAAACCGACACTTGTTCGGTAGAGTGATGAGTAGATTGAGTGACGCTAGCAGTTTGAGTTTCCGTTGCGTTATCTTGCGATATAAAACTAACTTTACAGCGCAGACCCGCAGGGATTTCATAATCTGGGTTATCTAATGTAAGACGAACGCCGTAAGTGCCACTGGCGACATCGGCAACGCGATCAATACGGCTAACGGTTGCTTGCCATGTTTGATCGACCGCATCTGACCTTACGTCTGCTAACATTCCTTTTTCTACTTTGCCCATTTGCTCTACTGGAATGATAACTTCAACATTTAAAGGAGAGAGTTGTGCGATACGAACAATAGGTTGATCGTCAACATATTCACCTAGTGTTTTAAAGCGGTCCATGATGAACCCTGTTATTGGGCTACGAATAGTATGGCGATCCACGACTTCCTTTGCGCGTGCATATTCCAGTTCAGCTAGCTTTTGATTATCAAGTGCCTGATTGAGTTGTAGTTGAGTCAATTTAGTTTCGGTTTGCGTTTGATCCATCTCTTTGCTCGATATCATTGAGCGTTTATACAGATCTTCAATACGCTTGCTTTGTCGTTCGCCAAACTCTGCATTGGCACGTCGTAATTCAATTTCAGCTGTCAATGAGACACGTGTACGAGCGAGTTCAAGTGATGCCATATCGACTTTTGATTCAAGTACTGCTATCACGTCTCCTGCTTTAACAAAATCGCCGCGGTCAACGTTGACTGATTGTAATACACCTGGAATATGGCTACCTAGATCAGCTGTCTCACTGGGGTCGATAACACAATCTAAAAGCTCTAGATCATTGAGGAAGGGATCTGTTTCTTGCGCTACCACTAAGGCAGGTAACCAAGTTATCTGTAAAATTAATAGTAAAAAGCCATGTTGAAGTCTCATGCGACTCATAAATATTCTCACATTTTTATATGATATTACGCTGTTGCTCACTGGCCTTCATCGGCCATGTTGAGATCTGATATAAACAGCTAAAAAGTAACAAATAGTTGAAATCTATAATTCAACTTTACGTATATTAAAAATAAAATAACCTTTTTAATTCAAAGAATTGTTAAGGTTTATTGTGCAGAACCTGAGCATGGTATTGTTCATGTTCAGCACTTGAACTTGTTCGACCTATCCACCAAAACATTGTATGTAATGTGTTTAGGCCGTTAAGGGTAGTAAATATCTTAAAAATAATCGCTGTAGGCCCCTCATCCATTGCCCCCACAAAGATTCTGAACCATGGTTAAAGCGTATATAAGCTCGCTCACCAATACCTGTCACTTTTGTCCCTTCAGGTAGTGCAATATCTAACTGAAAAACATTTTCTGTGGCCGTTAAGCCTGTCTCGTCTCGCATGTCGACACTAATTTCACCACCTCCGAGTGCACCAAGCGCAATACTAGGCAGTGATGAACCACCAGCAGGGACTTCGCGTATTAATGTCCCTTGAATAGAGTCAGTCATTTGTCCGGGCAGTTTGACCTCAATGGAATCAGGTTTTGAATGTAATAAATCTGCATATTCCTGTTTTACTACAGCACGTACAATCGGTTGTTGATCTTGAATAACGTAGCCTAATATGTCGCCCTGATTGACAAATTTACCTCTTAACTGATGCGGATCATGTAAGATAAAACGACCTTTAACTGGGCTTATTATCTTTAATGAGCTTACCTGTTCGCTGACTTTATTTAATTCTGCAGTAACTGCTTTAATGTCATCTGCAACCATCGCACCACGAACCCGACTGTTATTTCTCTCAGAGATCTGTTTTGTGCTCAATTCTCTTAGTCGAGCTTCTAATATAGTACGTTCTGTCAACAATGATTGATCTTTTAGTATTATAAGTAGCTCTCCTGCTTGAACCTCAGTGCCTGAATTGACCACAACCGATTCAACAAAGCTATTAGAAGGGCTTAGGATCTTACCATTATCATCGAACCAGATAATCCCTTGCGCTTGAGTGGTGAGTGACACGGGTATCTGTACTAAACCTGCACATACAATAATAATTAACCCAATGGTCGATATAGCACGTAGACGACGCGCCTCAAGACGAGGGCTAGTCAGCAGAAAATACAATGTTTGTAATATCGGTTTAAGTATTTGCTTGAATATCGCCCAGCTCGCTAAAATAACACCGATAATAAAAAATTCACTGGGTAAGTACAGGGCAATACCTATCAACACTATCAAGCGATAAAGTGGTGATGCTAAACCATAAAAAAGGAACCAAGCTGACTCACCATGCGCGGTAACAGGTGAGCGTAATCCCTTTATTCCAAGTGCATATTTCTGCATTAAGTAGAGATAAAACTGGCTTGCACGGGAGGCTAAGTTTGGAATTTCAATGAGGTCGGAAAGCACATAATAACCGTCATAACGTAATAGTGGATTACCGTTAAATAACAGTGAAGATACACCACTAATAAGCATTGTATTGAAGGCTACTTCATGAACAAGGCCGGGTTCGCTAAGCAGCCAAACAAATAACCCTAATGCTGCTAAAAACAATTCAACCAATATGCCCGCAGCGGCAACTATCGCACGACGGCGTTTATCGCGAAATGCCCAAGATGCAGATGCATTAATATAGGGTACGGGCATAAATAATAGCAGTGTAATACCGGTATCATGGGACTCGCCCCCACCCGCTTTAACCGCCATACCATGGCCTAACTCATGCAATATTTTAATCACGGGGTAGATCAACCAAAAGGCGATTAACTCCGAGGGGCTGAGACTTTTATCTGCAACTGCCGCTACGATCGATTGCATATTGACTACCACTAAAACAAGTGCAATAACGATTGTTATCAGCCAAATCCAAAGCCCTTTTACTGAAAAAACAAACCTTGCTAAGGGGGCTAAGTAGTTCAACAGTCGATCAGGATCAAACAATGGAATTCGAATCGCCAGTGGGTTACTTATCACTGAACGCTTTGAATGTCGGGTTTGATAATAGCGGTTTAGCACCTCTTGCTTACCAACAGGAAGGCCGTTACGTAATACTTCGGCACGTTGTAATTGTGCCAAAATATTTAATATATCTTCAATTTCAAGTAATTCATCAATTTCTCGGTTTTTATTAACCAAGTACATGATTTCCTGCATTGAGAAATCACCATTTAATCTGCCAATCACTTCATAGGCAGTGGCATTAAATCGGGTAAATTTACCACCTGATTGATCATGCAGAAGGTACCAACGTTCCCCTCGATAATCCTGCACAAGAATTTCTACGTGCTTACGCAGATAAGGGCGTAATTCTGCTACATGTTGCCAAAGGGATGAAGTTTGCTGTTGTTTATTCATCGCTTAGAAACCCAAAGACCAAGCCCAAAGGCGTAATCGAGAAACGAGCGAATCAGTCCAAACACTTAATAAACTCCCACGACCAACGACTATCTTTGCGGTTCCCTGCATACCAGGACGCAAACCTTCGGGGGAGTCGATGATGTCAGACTCTACTCGAAAATTATTGCTACCCTGCGTCACTGAGGCGATGGGAAAGATCTGTGAGATGCGTAATTAAATTAATTGATCAGATAAACCTGTTAAACGTAAATTTGCATTTTGTCCCAACATCAGATTAGCAACATCATGCTCATCTACTTGTAGTGTTACACGGTAATTTTTAGCCGGTATTACCTCAAAAAGTAATTGTCCGCGCTCAATCGGTGCGCCAAGCGATTGGCTCCAGTCTCCACTAACTAATAAACCACTAAATGGTGCCTTTAATTGAGTATGCAGCAATCGCTCCTCAATACTCTCCAATTGCGCATCAGTTTGTGCGATGCTAGCTTTCAATATGCTGATTTGAGCACGGTCTCGTTGTGCTAAAGCCTGATGGTATTCTTTCGCTTGTTTGTCTCGTTCGCTAGACCACTTATCATATTCAAGCTGTAAATCTCTATCGTCTAAAGTTGCTAGCACTTGATTTTTTTCAACTAAATCACCCGCTCTCACCTTAGCAGTTGCGATATAACTGCTGAAAGGAGCAACAATCGACTGTTGCACTTTTCCTTCCACCGAAGCTGGCGCAGTAATAATATGATCCGTTTGCAACAGTGTTAACAGCCCTATCAAGATGATACTTGTAAGCGTGATCACTTTAGTACGAAAGTACCCAGGACCGATTAATCGATGTAGTTGCTGTTTAATATTATTCGCCGCTTTTTTCCAAATCGGTAACGAATTATTAGTATGTAAACGAACCACTGGCGCGATACTATCAGCAATAGTAACAAGTCTTTTAATCGCTTCGGCGTTAAAGCGATTACTCTTCTGAGAAACGAGTGTTAATACCCCTATCGGGCTTACATCATCACGTAAAATAATCGAACAAACTGCGCCATTTTTATCATTGAGTAGCTGCTGGGTATGTTTATGAATAACTGAGGTTGTTTGTTTTGAATTAGCTTGAATAATAATATTTTCATTCTGTTCTACACACTCCTCCATCGCAAATTCAACTTGTCTAATACGCTCAATACGACGGTCGAAATGAAGTTGATGTGATACGCTTAGTACTTTCACTTGTAAGCCTTTAACCAAGCCGAGCTCTACTCTGGTACAGTCAAAATGTTCCGCAATAAAATTACAAAAATGGTAACCGCTTACCGGCAAAGGTTCATTTACGGCAAGTAATGCAACAGCATTTAAAGCAAGTGTTGCGTCGCTATCCTGTCGTTCACTTTTACGTTCCAACATTTTTTCTAGGAAAACACTACCCCACTGTAATAATTGCAATACAGCTTGGCATTGCTGCTCTGACCGAACAGCAACAGCGAGAACAACAACACCCACAACTTGCCCTTGCTGGACTAGTGGATTAGAAATATAATCAATAAGTTGTGAACTATCATCAAGCGCTTTATTGACTCCTCCTGTAGCACTCTTAATAGTATTTACTGCAATATTGGTAAGTGTTGAAGAGAAAGAATCAGCATTAGGCCAAAGGGCGATACTTTGCAGATCTTCTTGGTCTGTCTTGGTTAGAAATATGCTTCCACATTTAACATTTGAGATCATGCTACATTGCCAGTCTAGCCAATGTGAAGCCTCATTTGAAAACACGGTTGTCGTTACAAGTTTAGTCAATCTATTTTCTCTACATTCTCTAATTTATTAAAATATAATTTTGCTTATCCACTTACTTATTTTAAATCTAAGTAGCTTAAACGGGTGAATTAACTTTATTATTTGAAAGCCTTAGAGAAAACAACCTATTTTAAGCAGTTTAATCACTATGATTTATTATTGTAATATGATTAATAAAACCGTTAACCTTGAAAAAAGCTAACCTTTTATCGATTAAATAGATTTAAATCACCTATATAAAAACATCAAAAAAATAAAAAAACAGAGACTTATTAATTGTATTTTAACACTTCAAAAACACCTCTCCCTATTAAGAGTTATTTTTATATGTAAATATTTGATAAATATAGATTCGATAATAGGAGCAAGCAAGTTTTTTTTTAAAAATAACAAAAAAATTACTTGTTTTGTTAAGCAGATTTTTTATTTACAAAATGTAATTGATAACTATTTATGAAATTAAATATAATTTAGTGCAACTGTTACTTTATGTTGTGTTTTTGTCTTATAAATAACAGCCCTATTATTGAACAGTAAACAATAGAAATGAATAAGTAAGTTCCTTCGACGTCCAACTAAACCTCAACATTCAGCTAAACGATACTAAAAATACAATAAAAAAATCCGCACTTGTTTAACAAGTACGGATTTTAAAAGTCGTTTATCGGTTATTTTTACAGTCTAACCAATAAAGCGATTCAGATAAGCATCGAGTTTACGCGTAAACAGGGTGTGCGGTACAGAATTTAGCGACTTTCACTTTAACAGCTTCGATTGTTGCTGCTAGTTTTTCTTCATCTTTAATCGCATCAAGTACGTCACAAATCCAAGCCGCTAATTCAGCAGCGTCAGCAGTGTTTGCACCACGACGAGTGAATGCAGGAGTACCGATACGTAGGCCAGATGTAACAAATGGAGAACGTGGATCGTTTGGTACTGAGTTCATGTTCACTGTGATGTGAGCAAGACCTAGCGCTGCATCAGCTTCTTTACCTGTGATGTCTTGAGCAATCAAGTCAACTAGGAAAAGGTGGTTTTCAGTGCCGTTAGAAACGATTTTGTAACCGCGTTCTTGGAATACTTTAACCATTGCTTTAGCGTTGTCTAATACATTTTGTTGGTATTCTTTAAACGCAGGCTCAGCACATTCTTTAAATGCTACTGCTTTAGCAGCGATAACGTGCATTAATGGACCACCTTGACCGCCAGGGAATACAGCTGAGTTTAATTTTTTCTCAAGTGCTGGATTAGCTTTAGCAAGGATAAGACCGCCACGTGGACCGCCTAATGTTTTATGCGTAGTTGTTGTTACAACGTCAGCAAATGGTACAGGATTAGGGTAAAGCCCCGCAGCCACTAGGCCAGCAACGTGCGCCATATCAACAAACAGGTAAGCACCTACTTTGTCAGCAATTTCACGGAATTTAGCCCAATCAACAATACCTGAGTATGCAGAGAAACCAGCAACAATCATTGTTGGTTTGTGCTCAATTGCTAGACGCTCAACTTCAGCGTAATCTAAAACACCTGTGTCTGGGTTGATACCGTATTGAACAGCGTTGTAAACTTTACCAGAGAAGCTAACTGATGCACCGTGTGTTAAGTGACCACCGTGAGCAAGGCTCATACCTAAAACCGTATCACCAGGAGCACATAATGCAGCGTAAACAGCACTGTTTGCTTGAGAACCAGCATGTGGTTGTACGTTTGCGTAGTCTGCACCAAATAAAGATTTAGCACGTTCAATTGCTAAAGATTCAGCAACGTCAACATATTCACAACCACCGTAGTAACGCTTACCAGGGTAACCTTCTGCGTATTTATTTGTTAATTGACTACCTTGTGCTTCCATAACACGTGGACTAGTGTAGTTTTCAGACGCAATAAGCTCGATGTGATCTTCTTGGCGTTGTACTTCATCAGTCATTGATTTCCATAGTTCTGGATCGTAATCAGCAATATTCATATCTCGGTTAAACATGTGCATCTCCTGGTAGGAATTATAGTGTAAGTCAATTTATGATGCGCATTTTACGCAATCTTTGCGCTATTGCATAGAGCAAATAGTGTGAAATATAGCGAACATGAACTTGAATAAAAGTAATGCTAATTAATTTATGTTGAATAAAGATAATAATTACACTTATTATGCGGATCTAGAAATAAACAATTGCGCACAATACTCTCTCTTAATTAGGACAAAGGGTAAAGTAAGCATTACACGAATGAAAGCGTCAAGGTTATGTTTAAGCGTCAAATGCTAGGGCTAATAGATGAATGCTAAGTACTAGGACTAATAGATAAGTTAGTACTAAAAAGGTTATTAACGTATTGCTAATAACCTTTTGTTGTTTTATCACCCTCTCAATACAGGGAAAAACAGTTTATACAATACGCTCAGGTAACGGATTTTTAGCTGCTGTGATCACTATCGCGATCGATTTTGAGTTAGGCGTGAAGGTAAAATCACCATAGTTAGCCAATGCCACTAAAGGATTTGCTTCCGGATAATAAGCGGCAGCGTTACCCGTAGGAATATCATAGGCAAGCAAAGTGAAATTAGTCACTTCTCTCACGACTTCATCTCCCCATAGCGCTTCAATATCGACTTTATCACCGGTTTTTAATCCTAATGCGGTTATGTCATTTTCGTTAAGAAGAATAATATTACGATCACCACTTAAACCACGGTATCTATCTGTGAAACCATAAATAGTTGTGTTGTATTGGTCGTGAGAACGCAGTGTTTGTAAAACAAAAATACGGTTTTTAGTTAACGCTCGTTGCGAGGCTGAAATAATTGCATCGGGTAAAGGTGCACTATGAAATTGTGCTTTTTGATCGCTCGTATTCCATTCTCTTCGCCCAGCAGCATTACCTAAATAGAACCCACCTGGTGCTTGCAAACGTTGGTTCATGTCGCTAAAGCCGGGAATAGTTTGACTAATATAATCACGAATAAGATCATAGTTTTGAACCGTATCTAACCAATTGATTGGAGAGCTACCCAATGTGGCTTGCGCTATGCCCGCAATAATCGCAGGCTCAGAACGCATTTGTCTGGTGTCACTTTTTATTACCCCTTGCGAACTGTGTACCATGGAAAATGAATCTTCCACTGTGATTTTTTGAGATTCACCCGCCTGTAAATCGATATCTGTTCGGCCTAAACAAGGTAGAATCAACGCAGATTTGCCGGGGTATAAATGAGTTCGATTAAGTTTAGTCGCAATATTAACGGTTAAATCACAGCGACTCATTGCTTGGCGTGTGATTTCAGAATCCGGCATTGCCGCCACAAAGTTGCCACCTAACCCGATAAACACTTTGCTGTCGCCACGTAACATCGCTTCCACGGCTTGTACGGCATTGTGCCCATGCTCCGCGGGAGGCGTAAAGTTAAAGGTTTTTTCTATGTTATTAAGCAATGTGGCATTAGGTTTTTCATCGATGCCCATGGTGCGGTCACCTTGCACATTAGAGTGACCACGAACAGGACATAAACCTGCCCCTTTTTTACCAATATTGCCAAACAACAATTGTAGGTTGGTCATTTCGTTGATCGTAGGCACTGAGTGCTTATGTTGAGTAATACCCATTGCCCAAGTAAAAATAACACGTTTTGCTTGTTGGTAAATATCTGCCGCTGATTTTATCTGCTTTTTAGATAAACCGGATTGTTCAGTAATTAATGACCAAGGCGTTGCATCTACTTGCTCTAAGTAGGCATCTAAACCACTGGTATGCTGTTCAATAAATTTAACATTGAATACATGGTCACCATTTTCAAGTGCTTGGTTATGACGTTTTAACAAGACTTTAACTATGCCGCGCACGGCAGCCATATCGCCGCCCAAATTAGGGGTATAATATTGACTGGTCAGCTTCGTTTCACCACCAAGCACCATATGCGCTGGTGATTGAGGATTAGCAAAGCGTTCTAAACCACGCTCTCTTAATGTATTAAAGGTCACAATACTTGCGCCACGTTGTGCAGCATGGCTCAAGGTATGTAGCATACGAGGATGGTTGGTCCCTGGGTTTTGACCAAACACAAAAATGGCATCGGCATGGTCAAAGTCTTCTAGTGTTACTGTACCTTTACCTACACCAATACCTTGTTTTAATGCATAACCACTGGCTTCGTGGCACATATTTGAGCAGTCAGGAAAGTTATTAGTACCAAACTTTCTTATCATCAACTGGTATAAAAAAGCAGCTTCGTTACTTGCTCTGCCAGAGGTATAAAACTCTGCTTGATTAGGATTTTCTAAGCCATTTAGGTGCTGTGCAATCAATGAAAAAGCATCATCCCAGCTAATGGGTACATAACAATCTGTTTCTGATTGGTACAGCATAGGGTCTGAAAGACGCCCTTGATCTTCTAAATAGTAATCACTTTGTTTACGTAAGGCAGACACACTATTATTCGCAAAGAATTCAGGTGTTAAACGGCGAGAAGTCGCTTCCCAGTTAACGGCTTTTGCGCCATTTTCACAAAAGCGAAAACGTTCTTTTTTACCTTCTTCACCCCAAGCGCACCCGGGACAATCGAAACCATGATCTTGATTGGTTTTGAGTAAATTCAAAACGTTTTTTGCTACGTTCTCACTGTGTAATAAATGTTTGGCTGTACTTGCAAGTGAACCCCAACCACCAGCTGCTGCTGTATATTTTTTAACACTCATAATGCCTACCTATCATTTGTAATGGTTATTAATGTTGTTTTTGTAAACGAAAGTCACCGTGGTAGACATTAAAAGTATGCTCACTAACAAAGCCTATTAAAGTGATGTTAAATTGTTTTGCTACTGCTATCGCTAAACTTGATGGCGCGCCTATCGCAACGACCACTGGTATCTTTGCGGCAACCGCTTTTTGCATAAGTTCGAAACTGATACGTCCACTGAGCATTAAGATAGATTGATTATCCAGCTTACCCTGTGTCAATAAATCGCCAACCACTTTATCAACTGCATTATGTCTACCCACATCCTCTTTCGCTGACAAGCAAGCTTGCAAAGAGAATATGCCAGCACTATGAACGCCACCCGTTAAAGAAAATAAAGACTGTTGTTGCCGTAATTGCGTTGAGAATGTAAGTAAAGCAGAGACTGGCAACCACTGTGGCGTTTCATCGATAGTGACATTAAAAGTATGCGCTAGTTTCTTCACATTACTGGTGCCACAAATACCACAGCCTGAATGGCTAATAAAATGACGCGTTAAGGATTCCCAATCTAACACAACCGATGTAGCTAAGGTAATGTCACATTGATTAAGTTCAGAACTAATAATTGATTGTATTTGATCTGCATGTTCGATAACTGCATGCGATAGTAATAATCCAGTCACTAACGAAGCATCATCTCCGGGGGTTCTCATGGTGACCATCAAGGTTTTTTCAAGCAGTTCACCCGTTTCCTGGCATGTCCAATGCAATACGATGTTGAGAGGCTCTTCACTGATCACCAAATCTTGACTCAAACGCATCTCAAAGGAACCATCCTCTGCTAATCGATAACGTTGCCGATTAACAGTTTGGTATGGTTTTGTGCTCATTGCTTCACCTTAGCGATTGCTGTTTTTATTAATTGATATGCTGATAATTGAAAACGTTGAGACGGATGTCTAACTCATTAAAAAGTAAAATATTTTACAAGTTTAAAAGTGAATAACGATTCAGAGGAGGTCTTTATAACATATTTTTTATAAGGATTTCAGCAATAAAATTTATTTTATTAAAAATATTTATGGCATTGAAAAAGCACCAACCAAATTTACTTTTTAACATTTAATTTAGCCACTAAATACATTTTAAATTCTGTTGATGCACAACTAAATATATACGTTTTTTAATTTTATGATAAATTCATCTTCCCTATCTCATTAATAAAAATTAAATAATTATAAAAGGATTTAAATGTTGAATAAACTAATCAAGCTATTTCCCGTTTGGGCCATTCTTTTTGCTGGCGTCGCTTTTCTTTCTCCACAACTATTCGTTGGGATAAAAAGCTATATTGTTCCATTACTGATGCTGATCATGTTGAGTATGGGCCTGACATTAACGCTGCAAGATTTTAAAAATGTCATTAATAAGAAATCAGCAATCGGTGTTGGCATGTTATTACAATTTACCATTATGCCAATTACGGCTTTTTTAGTGTGTTATTTTTTGCAATTAGACACAGAATTAACCGTTGGTATGATTTTAGTGGGTAGTGTTGCAGGTGGTACATCATCAAACGTAATGTGTTACCTAGCAAAGGGTGATGTTGCATTATCAATCACTATGACTGCGTTATCAACATTAGTTGGCGTGGTATTAACTCCCGTCATCAGTGGTTTATTAGTGGGTCAAAGCGTTGACTTCCCAATGTTACCCATCTTTATTAGTTTACTTAAAATAGTGGTGTTGCCGATTGCTATTGGTATCTTGATAAATTCATTTTTAAATAAACAAGTACAAGCTATCTCTTCTCTATTACCGCTTATTTCAATGCTATCAATCGTGATAATTATTGCTATCGTGGTTGCACTAAACGCGGGTAAATTAACAGATGTCGGTCCGATTGTGATGCTGGCAGTGATTATCCATAACAGCATTGGCCTGTTTTCTGGCTATTTCATTACCAAATTATTAGGGTTTGATGAAAAAACCAGCCGTACCATTGCCTTTGAAGTGGGTTTACAAAACTCAGGTCTTGCAGCTGTTTTAGCAATGAAGTTCTTCTCGCCTGCTGCCGCAATCCCTGGCACAGTGTTCTCGCTATGGCACAATATTTCAGGGTCTATTCTATCTGGATATTGGGCTCAGAAAGGCCTAGAAACAGAAGAAAAAATAACGACTGCACCGGTAACAGAGTCTTAATAAACTCAATATTTGCTTGTTAGCATTCACAATGCTGCCGTAATCAATAGTTTGTTTAGATGTTAGGTTAGGTGTTAAAGCAAAATAGAAAAAATATGATTCCGTATATTAGTTAAATTACGGAATCATTTTTTAATGCTCAACAATGACTCAATTATGTAGCAAATTGATAAACCAACTAGTTCTTTTAAGTAGTGAAATAACTATGTTGCAACAGGGTTATAACTGTTCGAGCGTTATCCTCATTAACAAGTGACATGCCGACGTTACTAATAAGTCACTATTATTAGACATTTTTATAACAGCGATGCTTTACCTTAGCTTCCCTTATTAATAGATCATCGAATGCATAATCGAACTAATAGAAAGTTGTAAGTTAAATTGTACGTTTGAGCCTTGATATTGGTATTTAAAACCGGTAGTTTGATTGTTCAACAAAATCCTCTATTTATAGTTCTACACAACTACACACAAAACACTACACAAGTAATTTACATTCATTGAAAACCTTCTTTTTATACCTAAACAATACCTAATCTAAGGAATTAGTCTTTGAATGTATTCAACATTAAGGAAAAATGATGACCTTTAGAAGCTATTACACCCCACCAACAATGGGACGACGTATTTTAACCCCTCACCAAACTGCTATATTAATTTTAAAAAATAACAAAAAAACAGCTAAAACCACCAATAACGATGCATACAGCAAGTTTAAAATGCTAGAAACACAGATAGCCTCGATATCAGGCAGTATTTTTTCAGCAACAGAACGTTGGGCTTTAATAGAAGCAATGAATGAACTCGGATGGCAAGTTGCCATTTGTAGAAATTATTGGACATTTATTCAAACTATTATTGTCGACCGATGGCCAACATTAGACCATCAGGAAATAGTCGATTTGGCGACAACAGTAAGTCGAACCCCAAATGATAAGCAACATGGACCATTATCTGAAGCATTTGAGTCCTTTGATATTACCGAGCTAACCAAGTTTTTCTATAATAAAAAAGAGCTTAAAGATGCAGTGCAAGCAACCGTTGATGAACGTAATTGGGAGAAAAACAAACATAAAGTAGAACTTGATTGGGATAAGCAACGAGAAGAAATAGAGCAATATATTAGCCAAATTGATATGACGTCAAATGATTTAAATGAATACATAAGAACTGATGAATTCACTATCTGGGAATATCTCTATTATGACTTGTTTAAAAGCAATCTAATTTTGGATGTACTTCAACTTAAAGCAAAAATAGAAAAATAGGCCATATTTTTTGCACTTAAAATTTCCTATGACCCCCTTTAGGACAGGACTCTGTCGTATTTATTATCTAATCTAAATAGATAAGGGAATTTCATCTACCACTTTATTCATCTATCACTGTAAGACCCTGTAAATGTAGACTGAACCAGCTCGGTTAACAATCTATCTAATACTCTATCCAATAGCCCCCTATAAATAATACGATTATATTTCACTTATCAAATAGGGTTAACATCATGCTTATTAGGGTTCTTATTTGTCACACTGCTAAATATCCTACTACTCAACTTAGTACAAAGCTTAGATGGCTAAACAAGGTAAGCAGTTAACTATTAAGCGCTCATTTTTTTACTCATTAGTATGCTTTGGTTATTTTTGATGACCTAAGACATTACCATCTGTTGCTTGTTGATTAGTAGATACTCTACAATAGCTCTCAATTATTTTATTCATTATAAAGGATCCCCCATGGCTCAACCATTGCCTGATAAGTTCATTTATTCTATGTCTCGCGTTTCTAAAATAGTGCCACCTAAGCGCACTATTTTAAAAGATATCTCATTAAGCTTTTTCCCTGGCGCTAAAATCGGTGTTTTAGGTCTGAATGGTTCAGGTAAATCGACCCTGTTACGTATCATGGCCGGTATCGACCAAGAATTTGATGGTGAAGCACGCGCATTAACCGGTACTAAAATTGGTTACTTACCGCAAGAGCCTGTATTAGATCTTGAAAAGAATGTCCGTGAAGTCGTCGAAGAAGCAGTTTTTGAAGTTAAATCTGCGTTAACAGAGTTAGATGCGGTTTATGCTGCATACGCAGAAGAAGATGCAGACTTTGATGCCTTAGCAAAACGCCAAGGTCAACTTGAAGATATTATTCAAGCCCACGATGGTCATAACTTAGATAACCAATTAGAGCGTGCTGCCGATGCACTACGTCTACCGGCTTGGGATCAACCTGTCAAAGTCCTATCTGGTGGTGAACGTCGCCGTGTTGCATTATGTCGTTTATTACTTGAAAAACCTGACATGTTGTTACTAGACGAACCAACTAACCACTTGGATGCTGAATCTGTTGCATGGTTAGAGCGTTTCCTACATGACTATGAAGGAACTGTTGTGGCGATTACCCATGACCGTTATTTCCTTGATAATGTAGCAGGCTGGATCTTGGAATTAGACCGTGGTTACGGTATTCCATGGGAAGGTAACTACTCATCTTGGCTTGAACAGAAAGATGAGCGTTTAAAACAAGAAGCCGGACAAGAGAAGGCACGTCAACGCCAAATTGAACAAGAGCTGGAATGGGTTCGTTCAAATGCTAAGGGTCGTCAATCTAAAAGCAAAGCACGTTTATCACGTTTTGAAGAGCTTAATAATCAAGATTTCCAAAAACGTAATGAAACCAACGAATTATTTATTCCAACTGGACAACGTTTGGGTGATCAAGTAATTGATGTCAATAACTTGACTAAATCCTTTGATGGGCGTGTATTGATTGACGATTTAAGCTTTAGTATTCCTAAAGGTGCTATCGTCGGTATTATCGGTGCCAATGGTGCGGGTAAATCAACGCTGTTTAAAATGTTGGACGGCACAGAAAAACCAGATTCAGGTGAAATCATCATTGGTGAATCGGTTCAAATGGCCAGTGTTGATCAGTTCCGTGATCATATGGATGACAAGTTGACAGTATTTGAAGAAGTGTCTGGCGGTAGCGATATTATTCAAGTTGGTAATATTGAAATTCCTAGCCGTGCTTATTTAGGACGTTTTAACTTTAAAGGTTCTGACCAATCTAAAATAGTAGGCGATTTATCCGGTGGTGAGCGTGGCCGTTTGCATTTAGCTAAACTACTTAAATCTGGCGGTAACTTGTTACTACTGGATGAGCCAACCAATGACTTAGATATCGAAACCTTACGTGCACTAGAAGATGCCCTATTAGGCTTTGCTGGTTGTGCTATGGTTATTTCACATGACCGTTGGTTCTTAGACCGTATTGCAACGCACATTATTGATTACCGCGATGAAGGTCAAGTTAACTTCTACGAGGGTAACTACAGTGATTATGAAGCGTGGTTGAAGAAAACCTTTGGTGCAGCAGCGGTTGAACCTCATCGTATTAAATACAAACGTATTAGTTAAAATAAACTGAAAACATAAAAAAACCATTCAATATTGAATGGTTTTTTTGTATATCCGTTATCATGCAAGTTACTAACAGTTGTAATTATACCTGTTTTCTACGGCGACTAACCATCAATCCAACTAATGCCACTGCCAATATACCGAATGAAGCAGGACTTGGTACAGATACAGGATTGGACACTGAAATATTGTTCACTGTTAATGTTGAATTAGCAAAAGAATCTTTAACGTTAAATACACCAATGGTATAAGTTAACCAACCAGATTCTGCTGCGGTCCAAGCAAAGCTGCCTGTTGTATAGTCAGGCGTCGACGTATCAGCAAGCCAATCTAGACTACCTAAGCTCAAGTTAACAAATGCAAAATCGTTGTACCAAGAGTTTGAACCCTCATTACTCAACCATTTCCAATCAAATGAAAAAGTTGAACCTGCATCAACTGCAACGGTATTTTTATAAGCTGAGCCAGATGTTACGTTGCCCGTCGCAATACTATTAAAAGCGTTCTTTTCTACGCCGGTCAATTGCGCTACTTTATTTTTATTTTTGCCATTGCTTGAATCTATAATAAAACTACCATTATTAGTAGTTACAGCACCAATGGTTTCAGCACTCATCAATGTTGCTTGGGCAGTTACTGAAAATAATAACGGCACCAAAATTAAGATTATTCTTCTCATTAATACATTCCTTTTAAATTAAATAAGCAGATATCTACCTACAAAGGATTAAAAGCACTAATCATGCCAAGAAATAAAGGTAAAGCACTATGACTGACACTCTCTTGAAAAACACCGCATTGCAGCAATAATATTTTTGTGGCCTAAATCAACTATTTTAATGTGTGCTATCACTATGATGTAACCCGTTAACTCTTAAGCTTGACGCCTAAAATAGCTTCACTTCAGACTTGCTGATTGTTGTAGTTTGAATAGTAACGGGTATAAAAGTATTAATTATCATAACAATAATTACTGAGTTAATTTTATTTCGACTTCTTATCAAGCATCAATAAAGGTTCGAAGCGTTTATCCGTTAACGTTTTCATAAAGGCAACTAAGGCATCTATTTTCCGATCTGTTAAAGCATGAGCGGTAAGATCTTCTTTATCAACGGTCGTAGGCACTTCTGGTGAACGCCAAGGTTTACCAGTTTCAGGATTAATAGTGCGTTCTGTATTATTGTAATGATCATAAAACTCCATCACCGTTCGCAACTCTTTAAACACACCATTATGCATGTAAGGTGCTGTCACTGCGACATTACGTAACGACGGGTTTTTAAACTTACCATCATATTTTGGGTCATCAACTGCTGGGTTCTCTAATAAACCGTGGTCAATAAAGTCTTCTTTTATATGACCTAATGCTATTAATTGATCATTAGAAGGCACACCTATATTACGATACTGATGATTCGTAAATGGTTCTTTTGGGCTGTCTTCAGTTTTTAACATGTGGCAACTATTACAGTTAACATTGTTATTCGAGAAGAATAAAGTACGCCCAAGATCTTCTAAGACTGTCAGGTCGTACTCGCCTTTTAGGAAGCGATCATATTTACTGTCATAACTAGAGAAGGCATCTGTTTTTTCAAATGCTTGTAGTGCACGTGAAAAACCATCAAAAGCAGGCAAAACTGTATCTGATTGCTTTGAGTCAAATACGGTTTCACCGTATAAGCGCTTAAAAGTAGACACGTAGAAAGGGTTTTCTTGTAAGCGTTTAACGAGCGTTTCGGCGTCGGGTAAGGCCATTTCAACAGGGTTAAGTGGCGGCCCCATTGCCTGGTCAGATAATGTGTTAGCACGACCATCTAAAAATTGCCCTCCAACATACTCTTTTAATACTTCATCAAAATGAAATGATGGTGATGTGTTGGCGTATGTTGCCATGGGAGTATTACGCGTACCGAGAGATTTAGTGTCGTCTCCTAATGAAACCATACCAAGTCCTACATTTTCACGGTGGTCACTAAAACTTTTTGAAGGATCATGGCAAGTTGCGCAAGACATAGTACGATTAACAGAAAAGTTAGAGTCAAGAAACAAGATCTGTCCTAATTGTGCTTCAGTCAATTGACCAGCGGCGTTAGCTACGTTTGTGCAAGCGATTAATGCGAGTAAACAATAAAATATTTTTTTCATTTCAATTCCGTCTAATACTTCTGTAAATATCAAAAAATGGCTGAATAATAATTTTTATAATGCCATCAAATTTTTCTCTTTTACCGCGCCCTAAACCAAATTTTTGATCTAAAGGAACGTCTTTTGATAGCCTTAATGTACCAAAGAGCCAATCCCACAAGGCTAAGATGCTGCCTAAATTTTTGTGTATATATTTCTGTTGATGGTGCACCTGATGTTGTGCTGGCGATATTAATAAACGCTCTAACCAACGCCCATAACTCAAGCGAATATGGCTATGTCTCAGGTTGCCAGTAAAAGAAAATAGGATCACAACAAAGGCATTGCCACCTAATACCGAATAAAGATTAATACGCGCGCCAAAACAAAAAACAAAAATGCCTGTAACAACACCAGCAACCAATGCATTACGTAGTGCAAACAACATGATTTCCACAGGATGTAAGCGATAAAATGTCAATGGGTTCAATGATTCAGCACTATGATGTACCTGATGAAACTTCCATAACCATCGATTAGTATGTAACCAACGATGCAACCAATAGCGACTAAAATCGCCAAGTACAAATAAACTGAAAGTGTACGCGACAATAATATCGCGATAATACCAGGACAAAAACAAGGGATCCGATATCGAGTTCAACCAATTCAGCGTCGACAGCGCAACCGTGTTCGCTGACAGTAAAACAGGCACAATAAACAGTGCCTTGAATACCCAATTAAATACAAAATAACGATAATCTAATTTTGAGTCAGCATTAAACCAATAAGCCTTTAATTGGGGTGCTGAAATAGCCCCCACTTTGAAGACATACCAAACAATGGCAATGATCCCGCTAACAACAAGGTAGCCCCAGAATATGCGGTCACTACCATTCATAAATGCCGCTAAAGGTGTATCAATCGCCATCTGCATCGATTAAATTCGCCGATACGCCAATCTGACTCACTAAATGTCTATAAAAGGCTTTTTGAACATCTAACAATCCCTGGAAAATTGGGATCATGTCGTTTAAATTAAAATTATGGTCTGCAGGTGTGTTTTTATAAGCAAGTAATGAGTTTTCTAACGCGGCTTGCACTGCATTAATCCCCTCTTTACCATGTTTTTCATAGGCAATAGTTGCCACGTTAGGTTGCTGGTCTTCCGCTAACAATTGTCTATTAGTTTCTAAAACCCCACCGATAAATGCCCAAGATGCTTCGCTGTAAGGGTATTGTTGATGCTCTGGTTTAGTCTCACCAAGATTAGCTTTTGTTAACCCACTGACTTGAGCAATACGCCAATCTCTTGTTTTATAAATATGCTCAATCTCAGCATTCACAACTAAAGACAAACCTCTATCTACATCAAAAAGAAATTCATCACGATTGGCTTTATAACCATCACTAATTTGTATAAATCGCTTACAAACGTTCGCGACCATTACTTCAGCAAAGGCTTTTCTGCGTTCAGACCATTCACCGCTGAACATAACAGAGTCGATTGCGCCCATGGTTTTATATGAATTTTTATATAATGCGGTTGACGGTTTTGAGTCACGCCCCACTAGACGTTCAATGCTTTCATGAATATCTTCATTACCACTATGGAAGTAATCCACCATTAATGGGTAATCCATTGCATTCATGTCGTAGTCACCAAGAATATAACTAGCTTGTACTCGTCCCCACCCTTCCGCAAGTTGCACAAATGCTTGGTGACGCACATCACTTGATTTGCTTTCTAACGAAGTTTGTAACTCTGCGCAATATAGCACTGCGTTATCGGCATTATGCTGCAGTACATTGTCGTAAATAGAAGCATAAGGGTCTTTCACCACTTCATTATTGACCTCTGCATCATTGACCACCGTATTAGTCTGCTCAGCATGACTTAGCGCTGGCACACTCAGTAAACACAGAATTGACAGGGGGGTAAAAATTTTCATAATTGCTCCAAAAAGTGTAACAAGGCCAAGCGCTGTGCTTGGTCTAATTGTATAAATGTTGATTTTGCCTTTTCAGCTTCTCCACCGTGCCAAAGAATAGCCTCTTCCGGTGTTTTCGCGCGTGCATCATGTAAAAAACGATGTCGTGCACGAACCCGTTCACCTACTCCCCATAAAGGCGCAGTGCGGTACTCACGCTCAGTGGCAAGGAATTCTGGACGCCCATCTTTTAACAGTTCCCCCATATCATGCAACAGTAAATCAGAATAAGGATGGAATTTAACGCCTTTCGTTGTGCTTAATGTCGAACGATGACAACTAGCACAGCCAATTTCTGTAAATAGTTTTTTACCCTGCTGACCTTGTGCATCTAACCTGACGGTTTTAGGTGCTTTATGGTCTCTAATAAAAGAGGCAATCGCTTGTAAACGCAACATTGGTAAGTCTAAACTTCCTAACCTTGTATTGTCTCCTTTAGGTGCCGCTATACAGTCAGCTTGTGCAGGTTGGCAAAGCTCTTCAGGAAAAGAAGGGTTAGTTAAACCAAGATCATGTGCTGCAGCATTTGCCGTTTGCGCAATAATATTGGCAGCACTAGCTTTCCAATTCATTCGCCCTAATATTTTTTCATCTTGCAGTGGGGAATTTAACCAATTAGCACGGCCACTAATTCCGTCAGCATTATCATCTGATGGGTCTTCCCACGCAAGGATATCTTCATTTGAAACTTGCTCTATTAATCGTAAACCCGCCAAAACAGGAGGTTGCCTTAGCGAAATAGTTGTTTCTTCAGCTAATGGCCCATAACCTAACTTATCTAAATAAGGAATAAACTTAGTTAACGTTAGTGATTCACCATCAGGATATGTAAAAGGTATTGATTCGATTTTTAATCTTGTTTGCGCTTCTGGTTTTACTTTACCGTTGCCTCTTATTGATACCTGAACACCATATATGGGATCCGGTACATTATCATGCATAGGGGTATCTATATTATTTACCAACCAACGTAATGAATGTTTACTTGGCTGAGTTAACTTGAAGACTAAACTGCGTAAGGGTTGGTTTGTATCACTGAGAGTCGGCGCACTACCGTTATTGATGTGACAACTGGCGCAGGTATTGGCGCTAAAATGAGGACCTAATCCGTCTCGTGCAGTAGTTGCACTCGGTGCTTCAACCCATGGGATAGTGAAAAAAGAACGTCCCAGAATATACTGGTCAAACTCTGTATCTGTCATCTTAATAGGATGAGAAAAAGGTTTACTACCGGCCGTATTACTAAATTGTTCTATATTGACATTGCTCGCTTCACTATGGGCAAAATGGCTGCATGCTAAAAACAAAAATACACTTAGAAGCAGATACTCCGAGACCTTACTACCATTAATTTTCATACATCACTTTCAAAATAAATGACTGGGACGAGAAACGCCACCGACCGATTTCGGCTAGTGGCGTTTATCATAATGCCCTTCTAATTAATGCTAGAAGGTCATTAACTTCAATAACAACGACTACGATATATTCGCTTTATAGTTGTGTTTCTTCTGCATCGGTAACATCATTTGTTGTTAACGAAATACCGTAGGCTTTAGAAACAATCACCATTTGATCACCTAGACGACGTAGTTGGTTTTTAAGCGTAACAATGTTTTGTACACTTTCTTCATTTTCCGGACGAATCTGGTAATCAAAATGCATAGTCGTTGTTGCTAATGTATTAATTTTAGCAATACGCATTTCAATATCAGCCATCAGTTTAGCAATTTCAGCTTGCTCTTCATCTGATACATTATCGATAAAAGCAGGACCTACTTTTTTACCTTTGTATTCGCCTAATAATACGTTTTTAATACCTTGGTAGTTTAATGCGATATCACGGTGTGTATTATCAGAGAAACATGAATGCTCATCTTCTTCACTTGGCGTTAATACTGCAACGGCAATACGTTCGTTAGCTAATTCTGATTTAGAGAAAACACCAACACCGGCAAAAATTTGTTTTAAAGAGGTAGCAGGTTCAATGTTTTTAGATTTTTGTTCGCCTGTTAATTTATCTAATAAAGCAGCACGGTACAGCCCTTTATCACCACTTACGTTGTCTTCCCAAGCGCTAGATACGACTGATAAATCATCAACCATTTTAGCTGCGACAGCATTAAGGTAATCAAGACGACGTTTTGCTAATTTATCCGTTGTAAAGTCAGACAGTGGACGTTGTCCAGCAGTCATTGCACCGTTGCTGATAGCATCTTCGATCATGTTATTGTAATCTTGATCTTGTCCCCATAGCATAAATTCAATGGCGTGGTAACCCGCTGCAACGTTTGCATCGCCACCATTTGTGTTTAAGTCGCCTAATACCGCAGGTGTGATTGTTGTCACGTCTACCGCAGTAACATCTTCTCCACCTGGTGTGAATAAACCTTTAGTATCAATAATATTGCCACTAGTACGCTTGTTATTAGCATCAATTGTGTAATCGATCATGTTTTCATCTAGCGGCCAAGAGTTAAGCTCACCTTCAACACCACCATAGGTTTCAGCTACCCAACCATCTTCAGCATCGATAGGACCATTTGAAAGGCGGAAAATTTCTGTTGTACCGTAGCTTTCACGAGACACTAACCAAGCATCTTTAGCTGCTTGTAATGATTCTGCAGTTGGTTTTGCAGTAAAAGCACTAATCGCAACTTGTAATGCTTTTGCATCTTTAACAGCATCTGAATAGTTAACAGAAGCAATGCTTGCATAGGTAGACAAGGTTGCTAATTTATCACTCTGTGAAACAGCTGCTTGGCTTGGTACAGAAAAAGCTAATACAGCGCCTGCGATAATGGTACTTAAAATTGTTTTCTTCACTTTCATTACTCCTGATGTACATTAAAACGTTAGTGAGTTTTAAATTGATTAATAAAACTCATTGGGTTAATTGCTTCCTGCAACTTAGTTAATTATGTTCTGCAACTTAGTTAATCGTATTCTGCAATTTGTTATAAATAGTTTGTTTAAACTTGTTCTGCTGTCACTTGAGCAATAGCAATAGTTTTGTCTTTAGATTGCCACTTCAGTATTACCATGACCACCAGCCAATAAGTACCTAACACTGCCACATCCCAACCAATGGGTTGTGAACGATAAGCAAATAACGAAGCTAGTAAGTTCCCAAAAATAGAACCATCGCTTAATACACTGCTCATGTCCCACATGTTGCTGTATAACCAACTCGGTAAATCTGTTGCCGCTAAAGGACCGCTTAATAATTTTTCTGATGTCGTCAAAAACAGTGCCGAACCAAGGAAAAGCAACATAATTTCGGTTACGCGAAAGAACCATTTCCAAGAAATAAATCGACCGCCTATTTGCAATGCATAGAACAACACCATCGCAAGTGCTAGACCAATTGCCACCGCAGTGAAAAAGCTAATGTAAGAAGCAAGCGTACCAAGTTGTAAAAGAGAACCATAAAGGAACATAACGGTTTCAGAACCTTCACGACCTACCGCAATCATTGCTAAGAAAAATACGCCCCACCAACTTTTTTTACCTTGCAGGCTTTTTTCTAATCCTGTTTCCAGCTCTTTTTTCAAGGTGCGACCATGAACCCGCATCCACATCACCATTTGGACAATCAAGGCACTGGCAAATGCCAACATGCCGATTTCAAACCAAGCACGCCCTTCACCGCCTAATAAGTCTGATACACCAATCAGTGTTAACGTCAATAATGCCGCCAAACCAAAACCAGCTAACACGCCGGAAAACAACCATTTTTTACCTGTTGTAGCGTCCGCTCTTCCATCCATCCAAGCATAAAGAATTCCGATCACTAAGAGTGCTTCAATGCTCTCTCTACAGACAACAAAAATTGTTTGTCCCATTTATTTACCCTTTTGCTTTAACAATAATTTTACCGTGTGTTGCTGGCGCAAAATCATCAAAATAATCATAACTGCCAGCATCTAATGGGATAATCACTAAGGTTGTCTCCGCCCCCATGAATAACACTTTTTCTTGGCGTAATTGATTGCTTTCAAATTCCGCAGGTTTATTACCAATATTACGGACCACAAGACGAATTTTAGTTTTCTCTGGGATCACTAGTTGTGCAGGGATCAACTCACCGTCTTTCATTTCAATAAGGTAAGTTTTTAATTTGGTATAGCGAGGGTCATTAAAGGTTTGGCTGAAGCCATTGCTATCTGTTTCTACACTTGTTGTGGATTGGCTCGTTTCAGCCGATGATTTAGTGGTAATAAGTGCAAAAAATAATGCGATAAATACAGTTTGGGTAAACTTCATTAAAAATATCCAAATATTGTCAGTGAAAAATTGTTTATAATGTAAGATGATAAAAACCGAACTCTCACAAAGCAACATGATAACGATTCCGATTATCATTAGCAATACCGCGCAAGTAAATACACGCCTATTTTTTATCGATGATTAATATTATTTATGAATGATTAATAATAGTTAAGTGCATTTAAGCTAATTCAATTAGCTTTTACATTAGGTAGGACTTAGCATCACGTTTAATCCAATACATCGATTGAAGTGATTAGCTATTTTCTTTAGTCAGGTTTTAACGCTGAACTGACACCAATCTTAAATCGGTCATTTAAAATTAGATGCTTAATATTATTTATTTTAAAGCAAAAAAAAACCTGAATAAGATTCAGGCTTTTAATATTGGATGTACAATGTTTAATTAACACAAGGCTTAATTTAACATTGTCCGCTTAGTAGAACTGCTATCTATTAAAAAGCAAAGGTAACGTTAGCGGTAAATTCTTCATCGTCATTAGCACTTAAACTAACCCCAAATGAATCAGACAATTGTGCACCGGCATCAATGGTTGCTGTCCACTCGTTGAAATTAACGCCCTTCATACCATGCGCATAGGTTGGTGTAATACCAACCCAAAAACGACGGTCAAAGCTATAACGCGTTGTCGCATCAAATTTTACATAAGTTGTATCTTCCATGTGGTTTGCCCACATAAAACCAACACTTATTTTAGGATAAAAGTTTAAACGGTTATTCAAATAACCAAGCTTAGCAAATACACCGGCAGAGGTATCATTCACATCATCATAATCAGTATGATCTATACGAATATCTTTATCCCATGTGCTATCAAAAGTGACTCCTGATTTAGTGGCTGAATTTAATAACAGATAATTGACTTCATAAAAATCAAAATCTTGCTTGGCTGCAACGGTAAAGCTATGTTTATAAACACCACTTAAATAACCACCGTAGGTAGCAGATAAATCAATACCTTCATTACCACCACCAATACTCGCATTAGAATAAACCGCAGTCGGGTCACTCATATCAACCCAAGTGTCAGTATTATCAGCAGCGATCGCCGATAAAGAAAATGCACTAACTAATGAGCCGATTGATACTTTTAATAATGAGTTTTTTAAAATCATATTATTCACTTTTATTTCCAAATAAATAAGTTAAATAAACGCTTACCACGTTTTATTAATGTGTAACGAGCAAATAAAGCATCTACTTTTTCGATAGTTGCTTCTGTATCGGTGACTTTGTCACCATTAACCATTACAGCACCGTTATTAACAAATTCGCGGGCCATTTTATTTGATGCCGCTAATTCACAACTTGTTAATAATTCAACAATTGAAGCACTGTCTGTAGTCACTTCAGTCGCTGGTAGTCCATCCTGTGCTAATTGCGCTAAATCAGACTCACTTAAGCTACTTAAGTTCCCAGAGAATAATGCTTCAGTAATACGCTCAGCAGATGCTAACCCTTCTTCACCATGTACTAAACGTGTTACTTCACGCGCTAAAATAGCTTGGCCTTGTGGACGCCCTTTGATTTTTTTATCTGTCTCTTCTATTGCTGCAATTTCTTCAATTGATAAGAAGGTAAAGTAGCGTAAAAATTTGTAAACATCAGCATCTAGTGTGGTGATCCAAAATTGGAAAAATGCGTATGGCGATGTTTTAGTCGGGTCTAACCAAATAGTACCAGACTCAGTCTTACCGAACTTAGTGCCATCTGCTTTAGTCACTAATGGCATAGTAATACCAAACACTTTTTCTTGATTCATACGACGAGTTAAGTCGATACCGCCGGTAATATTACCCCATTGATCAGAACCACCGATTTGTAACGTACAGGCTTTTTCTTTATTCAATGCAGCAAAATCATAAGATTGTAATAACATGTAGCTGAATTCAGTAAATGAAATACCTGCACCTTCACGGTCAATTCGTTGTTTTACAGATTCTTTTTGGATCATGGCATTAACACTGAAGTGTTTACCTACATCACGTAAAAATGAAATGCTATCCATTTTCCCGATCCAATCTAGATTGTTCACTACTTCAGCTGCATTATCGTGCTCACCAAACTTAATAAAAGCACTGACTTGTTTTTTAATTGAATCCACCCAGTTGCCGACAATCTCATCACTGTTTAATTTACGCTCTGCCGCTTTAAAGCTTGGGTCACCAATTAAACCAGTTGCACCGCCCACTAAAGCTAAAGGTTTGTGGCCTGCTTCCTGAAAACGTTTAAGGATTAATAAAGGCACTAAGCTACCAATGTGTAAGCTATCAGCAGTAGGATCAAAGCCACAATACAAAGTACGGCTCGCACTCGATAAATGTTCATGTAGTTCTTCATCTGCGGTTGTTTGGGCAATTAGGCCGCGCGCTTTTAAATCTTCGAGTAAGGCATTCATTTATTTTTTCCTAGTTTGCTAGTTTACTGCTTATAATATAAATAATTATGCGAGATTTTACACAGATAGTTGCCACAAAAAAACCTTAGAGTGAAGATATAACAAACTATATACCCGTTACTAATCAAAATGTATTATTCAGTCACTAACTCGGACACCAAGACAAGGCGTAACATGAAGAAAATGGCCATTCCTTGTCGAATGTTACAACAAAGGATTGGTTTTCGAGTTATCGACCCGCAGGGCAAGTTTTGAAGTGGACATATTTGATTCTGTTATAAATATCATAATTTAAGCTACCAGACTTTCACCTTTATGCTCAGAACCCACCCACTTCACGGCTTGCTGATTTTTGCATATTGAATGGTAACGGGTATATGTTAGCATTACGCTTTAATTAAGATAACAAAGAGAAGAAGATATGAAAATAGGCATTATTGGCGCAATGGATGAAGAAGTTAACATCCTTAAATCCGCGATGAATAACGTGATCAACACAAAAGTGGCGGGTTGTGAGTTTTACCAAGGTGACCTTAACGGAAAACAAGTCATTCTAACAAAATCGGGGATTGGTAAAGTAGCAGCTGCAGTCGCAACTACCCTATTATTAGAAAAATTTGCACCAGATACCATTATTAATACAGGTTCTGCCGGTGGTTTTGATCCTGCTTTAAACGTCGGTGATATTGTCATTTCAACAGAAGTGCGTTTTCACGATGTAGATTTAACCGCTTTTGGTTATGAAATAGGACAAATGGCACAATTACCAGCCGCTTTTGAAGCAACACCTGCTTTGATTGACGTAGCAGAGCAGGCTGCTAGCACATTACCTGGATTGAATATTATTAAAGGGTTAATTTGTACCGGTGATATTTTTATGGCTGATCCAACCAAAGCAGCTATCGCACGCGAGAACTTCCCTACTATGGCAGCGTGTGAAATGGAGGCCGCTGCGATAGCGCAAGTTTGTTTCCAATTTTCAGTACCTTTTGTGATCATTCGTTCTCTCTCTGACATTGCCGGTAAAAAATCAGAACTGTCTTTTGAAGAGTTTTTACCTGTTGCCGCTAAAAATGCTTCTATTTTAGTCGCTGCGATTGTAGATAGATTGAATTAATGGAAACTGCTTTAGCGCTATTTGAACAACACAGCATTTACTTCAGCTTTATTTTTGCTGCGCTGTGTTCGTTTTTCTTTTCACTGCCTACCGACCTTAACCCACTTTCGGCTTTTTCACTTATTTTTCAAGAAATAGGTAAGAAAGTGAATTTGCCGGAACGCAGTGATGGGTATAAGCGCTTAGCGAGTTTACTTGCATTTACTCTCATTTTTTTTCCCATTGCATTGATCATAAGTCAGCTATATTTAGTGGTTTATAAACCTTTTATTATCGACTTTGTTGTTATCTATGTACTGTTATCTTGGCACGATAAAATACAAATATATCAAAGCATTAGTAATAACTTACAAGGTAATAACTTAGCAAAAGCAAAGTTATTACTCGCACAACTTACTTTACGTGATACCAAACCACTTTCGCTATTAGGCATTTACAAAGCGATGATTGAATCATTGGTATTACGTCTTGCTAATGGTTGGTTCGGTGTGATTTTTTGGTACTTGGCGAGCGGCATTTACGGTGCATTATTTTATCAATTACTCACGATATGTGCTCAACAATGGAATTGTAAATTAGCTCAATTCAACGTGCTTGGGCAAATACCTTCTTTTATCACCACACTACTACAGATGCCAGTACACCTATTATTAAGTTTTACTTTTCCACTCTACGACAGACCCTTAACCGGAATCGTCACTAAGTTTAAGCAAAGCGCAGATTGGCATCACTTTTCCTCTGGACTTCTACTTAGTAGTTTTGCATTGAGTATTCAAACGCAATTAGGTGGGGTAAGGATCTATGAAACCGATAAAATTACGTTTACTAAACTAGGCAATACTAGCGCTCAAAACAACACACCTGATTTAGAGACGCTATCATTAGCAGCACAGCGCTTAAGCTTAAGTGCGTGGTTTTGGCTGCTGTGCATAACCGGCTATGAATTTTTACCACAACTACTTGAGTATTTTAGCGGTGGGTATTAACTACAACTAATCTAAAGTAAGCCGCAAATAATAAATGGATTGGTTATCGACAATAGCTGAACTTGAAATCTAGAGCACTTTAACTTGAGCCAATTAACGAAAGTATCAATGTAAGTGTACTTTCTGTCGGCATAAGTATTCAAACAGTAACATTAAGTGATTAGGAAGATAGGAATGTTTAACGCGATATAACATAACAGGAGCTATGTTATAGAAGTCTAATGCAATAAAGGTTTTAATCGGTCCTCCATTAAATTTACCTATAAAAAAGCCCTTAGCGGATAACCGATAAGGGCTTTTTTGATTCGCCTAACACATCATGTTAGAAGATTAATTTAATCAATCAATTATTTGATCGCTAATAATTCAACTTCAAATACTAATGTTGCATGTGGACCGATTGCAGCACCTGCGCCACGTTCGCCGTATGCTAGGTCTGCAGGGATAGCTAATTTCATTTTGCCACCAGGAGACATTAACTGTAGTGCTTCAGTCCAACCAGCGATAACACCGCCAACTGGGAATTCTGCAGGTTGACCACGTTCAACTGAACTGTCAAATACAGTGCCATCGATTAAAGAACCGTGGTAATGAACGCTTACTGTAGATTCAGCTGTTGCTTTTTCGCCTTCGCCTTCTGCAATAACTTCATATTGAAGACCAGATTCAGTTACAACAACGCCTTCTTTCTTCGCGTTTTCAGCTAGGAATGCTTCGCCAGCTGCGCCTAATACTTTAGCTTGCTCTGCCGCAGCTGCTTGCATACGTGTAGAAATCACTTGGAAAGCCGCTTGTAGATCTTCTTGAGAAACTTTACTTTCTGCGCCAGCAAAAGCATCAGCAATACCAGCAGAAACTGCTGAGATCTCTAGGCCTTCAAAAGGATTTGAAGCAAGTTGCTCACCCATTTGTAAACCAATACCGTAACTTGCTTGTTGCTCTTGAGTCGTATATTCAGACATAATATTTCTCTTTTTTTAATGAATTTTGGGTTTCCCCATCTAGGTTAATTAATAATATGGGGAGCAAAAATAAGATTTAAAGGGAAAAATCACAAAAAATTATATTTTTTTAAAATAATTAAATTTATGTGCCCGACATTAAGCAATCTTAATAAGACTATTCGCTTTTATTTAAGCACTTGTTGAATACCCGCGGTTAATAAAAAAACATGTTCAGACAAGGCAGCGACTCTTTGATTTAATTCACCTAATTTATCAGCATAGCGTCTTTGTAAAGTAGTTTCACCAATTAAACCGCAACCAACCTCCCCTGTTACAATCACTATATGGCATTGTGCTTGTTTCAGAAAAGTGAGAAAAGCTTCCTGTTGAACACCAAAAACTATCAAGTTGTCTTGCAAAGAATCACTTACCGTCAAATACCAACCAACCCATGTTGAAAGACATTCGATGAGCACAATATTTTCAGGATGATTCAGCTCGGCCAATACAGACAATAAATCTTTTTGTAAATAATTTAGCTCATAGGTTGTCACTGCCTGTTGAAAACGCTTCTCGCGCATTACTTTATGGCTTTCTATCCGTTCAATGCTTTCCTCCCCTACACTTAAACTTGTGGCTATATAGGCTGGTTTTAAAATTGGGTTTTGTTCTAGTAGCATATTGACTAAATTCTCAGCAGCATCACTTTTACCGCTTCGCACTCCGCCAATAAATAATTGGATCATGCTCATTCCTTTATTTATTAAAAAAACCATTTTTTATTATGAAAATGAGGTTACCTACAGATCAAACATATTTTTGATATCATTGCTAATAGTTTACTAAGTAGGTCTACGATGTTGATAACCCTGCCACAATGTCTGCGCCATATACCAAACTACGACTATATTAATTAAAAACATAGCAATAGCTAAATAACTCAGGTGAGCAACTATTTCATAAATTTCGAAGGGTAAATAAATGGCGCCACTTAAAAATGCAAACCATTCAATCCATACAAAACTACGCCATAAACCATAGGCTTCAATAAAACGAACAACCGAATAAAATACCGCCGCGATGGCAAAAATTTTAACGTTACTGTCTGTTATTGTGCTCGCTGCATGAATAAATATGCTTGGTAATTCACTAGTCGGGTTTAAATGTAAGTGATCTACAATCGCTTCGGCTACCATTTGTAAGTTTTCACCAGCCAACACATGTAACCCCAATCCGACTAATAATGCCAGTATGCCTTTTGTTGCCTCTAAAATAGCAACGGCTTTTAACCCTTTTTGGGGTGATGCCATAATAATCTCTTTATTAAACAATCACAAAGGAACAAATTGAAACGAAAAAGCAACTTGATACGTGGTAGCTTTTTTCGTAACGCCTTTCGCAAAATTTACAACACAAAACGTTAATAGTTTGATTCATCAAACTAATAAAATTATTTACTGTGATTGAGTTAGTTATCTTTGACTATACGCTTGTGAATTTCCTGCGTTAATAACTCAACACGTTCACTTAACTCCCTTGTCACTTCCGTGAGCATAGTATTCTGTTCCATCAACTCAAGCAATTTCTCTGTTTGCTGATTAGATAATAATTCTCTTTTTTCACTTGCTAACGATAACTCTTCTCGATGGAGTGCATCTGCTTCCGCTTGTGCTTTATCTCTATCCGCTTGTCTAGTTTGTGCTAACAATATCAACGGTGCAGCGTAAGCCGCCTGCAAACTAAACGCGAGATTTAATAGAATAAAGGGATATAAATCAAAGGAAAACACACCCAGTAGATTCAATGCAATCCAAGCAGCCACCACCACCGTTTGAGATACTAGAAAAACTGGTGTACCAAAAAAACGAGCAAACTGCTCTGCTTTTAGAGAGAACCAATCATTTCCAAATACAGGAAAAAGGTGTGCAAAGGGTTTATGAAAGCGAAATTGATAACGATTATTCTGTTGTGGTTCCTGCGCCATATTGACTCCTTGGTATAAAAGATAGGGAGAACAAAATAACACAAACAAAATGCAAACCATACAAATGTGGACCGGAGACAAAAAATAAAAAATCGTTTAATTTAACATAAGAAAAAGCTGATGATTATATAAATTTATGAACATTAAACGGCAGAGAATTTGGTTTTAAAGCAGTAGGTAATAATCTTTTAAAACGAAAAAAGGCTTCTCAATGAGAAGCCTTTTTTCTTAATGTGGCGGAGGAGGAGAGATTTGAACTCTCGGAGAGCTATTAACCCTCGCTGGTTTTCAAGACCAGTGCATTCAGCCGCTCTGCCACCCCTCCGCAGAACGAAAGGAATAATATAGTAAAATAATTTGAGTGTAAAATAATTGAGCCTTAAAAGAGACTAACTGTCGGATAAACCAACAGCATTAATAAATTACCCCCTATTAGCCTTTTATCCATGAGAAAAAACAGCCATTATATTTTTTGTGAGAATGCAGTTCGAAAAATAGAAGTCACACTAGATGATTTAGGGCTGTAATTTATTGCTAAACTCATTCTTCTATTTTTACAGGTTCATTTTTTATAGATTCATCTTTTAAAGGCTTATTTTGCACATCGGATTCAATTACTTCCTTCTTAATTATTTTCTCTTTCTTTACTTTATCGAGTTGAATCATGTAATAGTTGCGCCCTATTCCATTGAATTCTTCATCAGTAAAAATAACCGTATTATTATCAAAAAATGTAACCGCTTCTTTTTGAGTAACGATTCCTAAATTTATTTTATAGGCATCACCTGAGAAAAAGTCATCACCTTGCCAATTTTCAAATAACCATAACCGTTCTGAATCCAATAAAATTAATTTAGTTCTATCAGGGCTCAATGCAGCCGACGTTATCCAGCAAAGCTCTTCTAAAGTTGTGCAGGTATTAAAGTTACTAACAAACTCGGCTTCATAGTTATCGGCATGGTCCCCTATTCGATATAAATTAGTATCACCATCGAAAGGTTTAGTGCGATTTTTTGAAAACATATAAAGATGTTTTTTGTAAAAGACAAAGGCTTCAAAATCAAAGTTTTTCTCTGAGGCTTTAGGGGGGTAATGTAATTGTTTTGGAAAAGTAAACTTAATTATTTCAGCTTCAGTCTCAGTGCCTTTAATATCAATAGGGCTTTCAATTTTATAAATAGTAAACCATTTTCGTATATTGTCATTATTACCAAAATCGCCGATAAAAAAATGGCCAAAATCATCTTGAGTCATATCTTCCCAATCTAGATTTTTAGCATTAGTAATAGTAATACTTCTACTGACGCTGCCATCTTTTTCTATTTGATGTAATTGCGCACTATTATCCCCGTCATTAATCCCCCACAAATTGCCATTTTTATCATATTCAATACCAGATATCTCTTTAAGTGCAATATCTAACGTGCCTACTTTCGAACTATAAAGTTGCTGAGTAGCAATCGCCGCTAGTATGACGATAATAATAATACTGACGAAAGCAATTGAATAAATGGATCTTTTTATCATTAAATACCTTACAAAAGTAAATTAACTAAAAGGAGATACCTAAAGCGAAATAATTAAAAAAGTATAACGAATAAGCACAATTACATTAGGCCTACTTTTTAAATTTCACACGGAAAAGTCATTTAATATAAATCGAAAATGGATATAAATGCTTATTATCTTTATGAGATCACCAATAAATAAATAGAAATTATTAACCTAAAAAATTAATCGTTCGGTTTTATATTATAAATAACTGAATTTAAAAGGCTAAAATATTAAATGAAATCGTAGTAAAGAACAAAATAACACATCGAGTATATATGGTTCATTGTTAAAAATACTAATTAGCTTTAACAAGACTAAAAATATTATTATTCAATTAAGCTCAACTAATTAGTATTCTGCATTTGATAATTTAACGAAATAAAGAAGGAGGTTTAAAGGTGTCGATAAGCGACACCTATTTAGATATGAGACTAGTTACTCTGACTTATTAGCAATTTTCTGTAAGTTTTCGTGAATTTTAAATAAGACAATCAGTAATTCACACCAAATTCGTGCGCCAACAGCCCCGCCAACCATATATAGCATTCCCATTAGAAAAGTAAAAAATGTTAAACCTGAGTAACCACTAAACATAGTGATAACACCAGTGATGACTGCTGACAATAAAAGTAGCCAATATATAAATGTAATTATTTTAGGTGTTAGCATTGAATCAAAGAAAAATATATCTTTCACAGGTAAATCCTTTTTAATTAACTCCAGTCTATTTAGGTCAGGCTGTGGAGTTATTATAAGCCCAATATTGATTGTTCTTATAAAACATCACTTTAACCAAAAAAAGCAGGAAAAAGTTGATAATTTAAAAGCATTTATATATTACTTAACTTTAATATTAAGGCAATAAATAAGTCATATAAAAGCAAATTAAACAACCAATAATGAGTACTTGAAGTGGTAGACAGTTCATTATTAAGGTTGAATACAATGCAGAAATTATATTTTAACGATTAAGGAGACTAAGATTACTAGAAGATCATTTTAAAGAAGATGATGTTGGAGAGATTTGAATTTTTTAATTGTTTTAAAATTTTATATTTAAAAAGCAAAAAACCACTTGCAGTAAAACTGTAAGTGGTTTTTTTAATGTGGCGGAGGAGGAGAGATTTGAACTCTCGGAGAGCTATTAACCCTCGCTGGTTTTCAAGACCAGTGCATTCAGCCGCTCTGCCACCCCTCCGGAACGAGACGAATAATACAGATTTAAAGGCTTGCTTGTAAAGTTTATTTTAACAAAAAAAAACTGTTTGCCGAATTATCGAACAAACAGTTTAAATAAACAACACTGAGATTAAATTACAAACAAAACAATTACTTAAATCGACTTATATGCGCTTCAGGATGTTGCTCCGCATGGCATTCGAATAAGTATTCAGTTAATGAAGATAACACCTCATCGTCTGTTCCTTTACCCAATGAATAAGCAACAGTATGTTGATCGATACGGCGAATTTGCGAACCACAAATAGGCAGGCGTTCACGGTCTGGTAATTGTAGATACAGGTTATTAAGGACTTCGGGTAGTGCAGCATTCTCATCATCTTCAATTAATAATGAAATACCTGACGCGGATAAGTCTTTAACATGATAGGGCAAGAGTTCACCTGCCTCATTAACAATACTCATGGTTTTGTCGGCAGCTAAACGCCAAGAACGTAAATGTTCACCTGTTTCATAAATTTTTGGAGACTTTAATGACATGCTAAAATTACTGAAGTCACCCATTTCCATTTGTACTGGAAAAACAAGGTGGTGATCGCCGTAATTTGCAACTAATTGTAAATCATCTGCTAACCCAAGCTGAAACAATAGCGCTTCTTTGCCACCGGATTGACCTGAGATATCATACTTATGTTCTTTACCATTCATGATTTCAGTTTCAAGCAACATTTCAGATAGCAGCTCGAACTCTTGATCGTTTACTAGTAACTCTTGATGTAATTTAGCCACGTGGCCTCCATGTTTAAAGTCGGGGAAATCCTTAACTATATAACCTTACGACAATTTTCAGATATTATGATCAATTAATTATCATTTTTGACCGTTCTTGTTCTCATTAATTCATTTTTTTTAAAAAAATCAGCTTCATTCTTCATAAATATTGTTGCCAAGCGCCTGCTCCTGTATCCTAGCGCATCATTATCATTCCATTTTTGATTGCAGGCAGACTGAATATGCAAGAGTTATACAACCCTAAAGAAATTGAAGCGAAATTCCAAAAGTATTGGGATGACAATCAATCATTTAAAGCGACAGAAGATCCATCAAAAGAAAAATATTACTGCCTCTCAATGTTTCCATACCCAAGCGGCAAGTTACACATGGGACACGTGCGTAATTATACCATAGGTGACGTAGTTTCTCGCTTTCAACGTATGCAAGGAAAAAATGTAATGCAACCAATGGGTTGGGATGCATTTGGCTTACCTGCAGAGAACGCTGCACTTAAAAACAACACTGCACCAGCAGGTTGGACCTATGAAAACATTGCTTACATGAAAACACAGCTTAAACAGTTAGGTTTTGGTTATGACTGGAGTCGTGAGTTAGCAACATGCCAACCAGAATATTACCGTTGGGAACAGTGGTTTTTCACTAAATTATTAGAAAAAGACTTAGTGTACAAAAAAATGGCAACGGTTAACTGGGATCCTGTAGACCAAACTGTACTCGCTAACGAGCAAGTTATCGACGGTCGCGGTTGGCGTTCTGGTGCAGTTGTTGAGCAAAAACAAATTCCACAGTGGTTCATAAAAATTACTGCCTATGCACAAGAATTATTAGACGATTTAGATCAACTAGACGAATGGCCTGAACAAGTACGTACTATGCAACGTAACTGGATTGGTCGCTCAGAAGGTATTGAGATGGACTTTAAAGTAGCAAACAGCGATCAAAGTTTCTCTGTTTATACTACTCGTCCAGATACCGTAATGGGAGTAACTTACGTTGCTGTCGCTGCACAGCATCCACTTGCACTAGAAGCTGCAAAATCTAACCCGGCATTAGCCGCATTTTGTGAAAGCTGTAAGAACGTTAAATTAGCGGAAGCTGAATTAGCAACTATGCCTAAAGAAGGTGTTGATACAGGCTTAAAAGCGATCCACCCGATCACTGGACAAGAAGTACCTATTTGGACGGCTAACTTTGTATTAATGGGTTACGGTTCTGGTGCGGTTATGTCGGTGCCGGCTCATGATCAACGCGATTACGAGTTTGCTAAAGAGTACGGTCTGGATATTAAAGCCGTGATCAAACCTGCTGATGCAGAGGTAGATGTAAGTAACGAAGCTTATACAGAAAAAGGTGTTTGTTTTAATTCTAGTGAATTTACTGCATTAGATGGCTTAGACTTTACTGCAGCATTTGATGCAGTAGAAACACGATTAGTAAGTGAGAATAAAGGCAAAAGACAAGTTAACTTCCGTTTACGTGATTGGGGTGTTTCTCGCCAACGTTATTGGGGTGCGCCAATTCCAACATTAACACTTGAAGATGGCACGGTTGTACCTGTACCCGAAGATCAATTACCGGTTGTGTTACCTGAAGATGTCACCATGAACGGCATTGTTTCGCCTATCAAAGCGGACCTGGAGTGGGCTAAAACGACTTATAACGGCCAACCTGCGACTCATGAAACTGATACGTTTGATACCTTTATGGAATCAAGCTGGTATTACGCACGCTATTGCTCACCGCAAAGTGACGATAAAATGTTAGACCCAGCTAAAGCGAATTACTGGTTACCGGTTGATCAATACATTGGTGGTATTGAACACGCTATTTTACATCTTTTATACTCACGCTTTTTCCATAAATTACTACGTGATTTTGGACTAGTAGATTGTGATGAACCTTACAAAAAATTGCTAACGCAAGGTATGGTATTAGCAGATGCTTATTACTATGAAGATGCTAAAGGCGGTAAAGTTTGGGTATCTCCAACTGAAGCAATCACGGAAACTGATGCTAAAGGTAAAGTTATTTCTGCTAAGACAGCCGCAGGACAAGTCCTTATTTATGATGGCATGAGTAAAATGTCTAAATCAAAAAATAATGGGATTGACCCACAGGTGATGATTGATAAATACGGCGCAGACAGCGTACGTTTATTCATGATGTTTGCAGCACCTGCAGAACAAACATTAGAGTGGTCTGACTCCGCATTGGAAGGCTCATTACGTTTCCTTAAACGCTTATGGAGATTAGCATTTGAACATGTAGCGTTAGGTGAAGTAGCGACCTTAGATATTAAAGCGTTCAACAATGATCAAAAAACTTTACGTCGTGAGTTACATAAAACTATTGCTAAAGTAAGCGATGATGTCGGTCGTCGTCAAACCTTTAATACTGCGATTGCAGCAGTTATGGAGTTGATGAACAAACTAGCTAAAGCGCCAACTGAAGCAGCGCAAGATCGTGCTATTTTACAAGAAGCATTAGTAGCAGTGACTAAAATGTTATCGCCTATCACTCCACATATTTGTGCTGAGTTATTCACCCTATTAGGCTCAGAAGATGACATTTTGTCAGCACCTTGGCCAACGGTTGATGAATCAGCACTAGTTGAAGATTCAAAACTGATTATTGTTCAGGTAAATGGCAAGCTGCGTGCAAAATTAACTGTCGCTGCTGATGCAACACAAGCAGATGTTGAAGCACTTGCTAATGCAGATGAGAATGTTAGCAAATTTACTGAAGATAAAACGGTGCGTAAAATTATTTATGTACCCGGTAAACTACTTAACATTGTTGCCAATTAATCGTTGCTAATTAATCATTGCTAACGAGCTGTTAGTAAGTAGAATTAATGAGTAATTAACGTTAATAAGTAATACTTTAATAGCGAGCATTACTCGTTTATTTTAACAAACCTCTCACTTTATTTAATTAGATTGAGGGGTTTGTTCTTAAATAGAATAGCAAACGTCGTTTGTTCTCTAACCTCAATTAAATGCTATCAAAAGGCTGTTTATGCACTCATTTAACCTTCAAGCTTTGTATCGTCATAGATTGTTTTTAACAACCTTAGTCATGACTCTTTTACTCAGTGGTTGCGGATTCCACCTTAAGCACAACAATGGTTTAGTTGAAAAGTTTCCAGAAATTTACTTACAAACTAATAATCCAAAGGGTGAATTAGCTCGCTTAGTGAGATTGCGATTACGTGGTGCAAACATTAAAATTTTAACTGAATCATCACCAAGTTCTGCAATATTACACCTTAAGTCAGAACGTCAAAGTGAACGTACCATCTCTTTATATGCAAATGCTCAGAATGCAGAAAAAGAAATTGGTTATGTCATGACGTACTCTTTGAAGTTGCCTAATTATACTCCACGTGATTTTAACGTTAATTTGTATCGAGATTTTCTAGACGATTCAACACAAGCCTTAGCTAAATCTAGAGAAGCGGAATTGTTGACCAAAGAGCTACGCGCAGTGGCAGCAGATCATGTTATTTCGACTATGTTAAGCATGCAAGATCCATCGGCTGAGTAATTTCAATGCGCATTTATCCAGAGCAATTAAGTAGCCATATTCAAAAAAAACTGCCCAGCTGTTGTTTAATCTTCGGCGATGAACCTTTATTGTCCATTGAAGCTTTTGAACAAATTCAATCTCATGCCAAAAATCAAGGCTTTCTAGAACGTTTTAGTTATAGTTTGGATGGCAGCTTTGATAAAGACCAAATATTTAGCCAGTTTAATACCCTATCTTTGTTCTCTGAAAAGCAAATTATTGAACTCACCCTGTCTAAAACAACAAAAGAAAATACTGACTTTATTCGCGAAATAACCCCGCTATTAAATACAGATATTCTATTGGTGTTAAAAGGCCCTAAGCTAAATAGTCAGCAACTAAAAAGTGTATGGTTTAATAAATTAGAGCAACAAGGTTTATTTATTTCAACCAATGCCCTATTACCACAGCGCTTTCCACAATGGTTGTTTCAGCGCCTTAAATTTGTTGGCTTAACTGCTAATTCGGAAGTCATCGATTTTCTAGTGTTACATTTTGAAGGTAATTTATTAGCCGCCAAACAAGAAATAGAAAAGCTCTCTATTTTATTTCCTAAGCAACATTTACATCTTGCGCAAGTGGAACAAAGTATTACTACCCATAATCACTTTAGCTTATTTCAGTGGGTGGATAGCCTCTTGGCTGGTGATAAAGCACGTAATGCACGTATCATTAAACAATTGCATGCTGAAGGCACTGAGTTATTGTTACTCAGTGCAACGATAAGCAGTGAAATACAAAAACTACTTTCCTATGCATATCAACTCAAAAAGCAGCCACTAACAACTTTATTGGCGCAACAAAAGCCAAAACTGTGGCCTGCGAAACAAGCCTTACTCACGAATGCTTTAACCCGACTAAACACCAAGCAATTAGAAAATATGCTGATTCAATGTGCGCAGTTAGAGGTCTCGGTTAAGGTTGAAAATAAATCTGATACTTGGTTACAGTTAGATGCAATCTGTTATCAATTTTTAAAATAAAGCTATCCCTAAGGACACCTTGCGATGAACAAAAGCAACCAAACAGCAATAGGTTTTTTAGGCGGCACCTTTGACCCCATTCATTTTGGACACCTACGCCCTGCACTCGAAATTCAACAAGCTTTAGATTTACAAGCTTTGTACTTAATGCCTAACTATATCGCTCCCCATAAATCTAAAAGCTTGGCAAGTGCACAACAACGTATTGATATGGTGCAACTAGCGATTCAAGATACACCCACTTTGCAACTCACAACACAAGAACTTTTACGACCTTCTCGCAGTTATACGATCGACACCTTAAAACTGCTAAGACAACAGTATCCCGAGACTCCTTTGTGCTTTATTATGGGAATGGATTCACTGATTCAATTTGATTCTTGGTATCGATATCAAGAAATATTGAGCTATTGTCATTTAGTTGTCAGCCACCGACCCGGCTGGGAGCCACAATTCAATAGTGTTATCAGTGAATTATTAAGAAAACATCAAATAAGTGACCCTGCCCAATTACATCAGTTTTTGTCGGGTCATATTTATTTTCAAAGTACAACACAGTTGGCTATATCGTCATCTGAAATACGCGATTTACTCGCAACAAATAAAAGTATTAACTTTTTAACTCCACAACCTGTATGCGCTTATATAAAAGAACAACGATGTTATAAATAACCTATCGCACCACTGCCAAATAAGGAACAACATTATGTTAGCTCTAATTAAAAAGACAGTAAGCAAGCCCCTCAACAATATCGTCATATCCTGTTTGTTATTATCCGTAAGCCAAAGTGTATTTGCAGTCACCTCAGTGGTGACTGAAACACCAATCATTACGCCTCCTGCTTCGCAACCCGCTATTTATAGCCAAATGTCTATTCATCACCCAGTGTGGGCAAGAAGTGGCATGGTCGCAACACAAGAGGCAGTAGCCACTCAAATAGGTCTCGATATTTTAAAGCAAGGCGGTAATGCAGTAGATGCAGCCGTTGCAGTGGGCTATGCATTAGCAGTCACTTTGCCAAGAGCAGGTAACCTAGGCGGTGGTGGTTTTATGTTGGTCTACCTTGCAGATAAAAAACAAGTGATCGCCATTGATTATCGAGAAAAAGCCCCTGCTAGCGCATCACGTGATATGTATCTTGATGCAGAAGGTGAAGTGGTACCTGACCTTTCTAAATTTCATGGTCTAGCGATTGGTACTCCGGGCACAGTGATGGGCTTAGAGCATGCCCGTAAAACTTACGGAAGCTTATCTCGTGAACAACTGATGGCACCTTCGATTAAGCTAGCTGCACAAGGCATCGAGGTAACTGCAGACTTAGCTAACTCGCTGACAGCAATGCAACAGCGTCTTAGTCAATGGCCAAACACGCGTAACATCTTTTATAAAAAAGATGGCTCAAATTATCAAGCGGGTGATCTACTCAAACAAACTGATTTAGCAAAAACATTAACTTTAATCAGTGAACAAGGTGAAAAAGGGTTTTATCAGGGTCCTGTTGCAAAAGCGATTGCTAACAGTATTAAAGAAGCTGACGGTGTGGTCAATGAAGAAGATCTAGCCAATTATAACATAGTAGAGCGTGAAGCCATTAAAGGCACTTACCGTGGTTATCAAGTTTTCTCTATGCCACCACCTTCTTCAGGCGGCGTGCATATTGTACAGATTCTTAATATGCTTGAAAATTACGATATCACCGCAATGGGACACAATAGTGCGCAACATATACATACATTAGTCGAAAGTATGCGCCGTGCTTATGCAGACCGGAGTTTACACTTAGGTGATAGTGATTTTGTAAAAGTACCAGTAAAAACATTAATCAGTAAAAAATATGCAAAACAGTTAGTTGCGGCTATTAACCCAGATCAAGCAACATTAAGCAAAGATGTACAACCTGATGCTAACTTACCCTATGAAAGTGACCAAACAACACATTTTAGTATTGTCGATAAATGGGGCAATGCAGTAACTAATACTTATACGTTAAATTATAGTTACGGGTCGGGTATTGTTGCAGAGGGAACAGGTGTTTTATTAAATAATGAAATGGATGATTTTTCAGCTAAACCCGGCCATGCTAATGGTTATGGTTTAATTGGTGGAGAAGCAAATGCGATTGCACCAGGTAAGCGCCCACTTAGCTCAATGAGTCCAACGGTTATTTTAAAAGATAACGCGTTATTTATGGTGACAGGTACACCCGGCGGTTCTCGTATTATTACCACCACATTGCAAGTTATCTCTAACGTTATCGATTATGGTATGAATGTCGCAGAGGCAACCTCAGCAACACGTATTCACCATCAATGGTTACCCGATTATATTCGTATTGAATCAGGTTTAAATGCCGATACAATCAAACTATTAGAAGCGAAAGGACATAAACTAAAACTTCAATCTACCATGGGTAGTACACAAAGTATCATGAAAAAAGACACCGGATTATTTGGTGCTTCCGATCCCCGTACCCCTTCTTCATTAAGTATGGGTTATTAGTTTATTAGTTTATTAAAAGTGATAGGCCGCTGAAAGTGTGCCAAAACGACTATCTTCCGACTGATCTTTATATTGGTCGGAAGAATAGGTCAGACTATACATCAAGTTCCAGTGAGAAATATTAAACACCGCCCCCACCGTTGCTGCAGTTTGCCAATGAATTAAATCCACATGATGACTACTGTTAAAAGTATTACCATCGATAAAGATGTCATTTAATACATAAGAACCTGATAAATTAGCAAATATATACCAACCAGCTGCATTAGGCGTTTGCCCTTTTAATTGCTGTATCGGAAAAGGCGTGCTCGAAGCAAAGCTCGATTGTAATTGCTGTCCCCAGCGAACCCCAACCCCAACACTTGCATCGGATAATAAGTTCCCCGCTCCTGCACTAAGGCCAGAAATAAAATCAATCTCAGAACTTCCAAGGTCAACGCTAGCATTACGCCATAAGCGCTTTAGTTGTAACCTTACAACAACTTCATTATCTATTTGATTATCCCAGCCCATGGGCTGATTGGCACTGAGTTGTTCATGGACCGACTTTTGTACCACTTTGGCACCAGCTGCAGGACCTACAATGCCAATTGTTAAGCTGAGGTCATCGATAATAGATTGATTATAAGCAAGTATATTGACTTCCCAAGCTAGAAGACCAACATAGGGAGCATCTTCTTCAATGAGCGTGGTTTGTTTAATATCGACAGGTGTTTGAATAAATTGACCAAGATTGTAATGAATTGCGTATTGTCTATTTGCTAGGGAGCTTAAATATGTTCTATCCGTTAAATATGCGATCCAATTAGGCAAGCTATCATTGTCTAGGGCATCGATATCATAATATCCCCAGTTCACCATCAAACCATTACTATAGCCTCCATCGTCATCAAAAAAGAGATCGTTTTCAAAGCTACCACCAAAATAATCAAGTTCCTCGCTTGAAGCAATAATGGGCATCGTGAATAGACTGATGATAAATACAATAAAATAGTTCATAGACTTCCCTGTATTAAAATAATGAGAGACTTCAGCTTATCTACTTATGATTTAAGCTGTATCAGCATCGCGATACAGCTTCAAATAATGATTGAGAGAACTAATGCTATTTTTGTAAATGGTGTAAAAGTAATTTTTGAATGCTTACTTTAGTCTCTTTTTCTGGGGTCATAAAAGCAAGTCCATACTGTGTATGGCCATTGGCAATTGATGTTTGAATATTTTTTAAAGCCACAGATAGCTGAACACTTTTATCAGCACTACTAGCAGCGCTTTCATCTTCAAAGGAGATCGAAAGACGGTATAAGTTATGTAAGTCTAATGCTTCTTTTTGACGAGTAATAAAAGCACAACCTTGAATAGAAATATCACTTAAAAGACCTGTAACAAGGACTGAGTTAGCATCACTATCTAGTAAAGAAGCTTCTATTTTTACAGCGACTCTAAGATGTTGGCGTAATTCTGCAGATTCAATGGCTTTAGGGTAGTCTAAAACTAACCAACGCCCTGCAATGGTCATTATTTTTTGTATTGAAGAGCGGAATGCAATCACACTGGCTTGTTGATCTTCATTATTCATAAAGCGCACAATAACGTCTTTTGATTCTTTAATATGAGGCGCGGCTTTTTCCCAGGTAGCATCGTTACCAAATGCCAAAATAACTGACATATTAGGATCAACACCAATTAAACGTGTTTTTAAACGTATCGGTTTAGTGGCGGTAATAATTTGTAAATGTACGAGTTCACCACAATTCACTTGGTTTAAGCGAACAAACTCCCGATTATCTATTTCAGCCACTAGCATCCCTTCATTTTTGTTGTCACTGCTTCATCAATTAATTTATTCAATCACTTATCATCATTACTGAACAAATTAACCTTGTTCTACAAAAGAGATTCAAGGTGAAAGTGATGTTTCAGTAAGAGATAGTCGTTAATTATGCCTAAAAAACCCATTTGCGCATAATAGTTCCTTGAATAATAGAGGCTTAAATACGATATAAATCATAAATAAGTACGTTAAAGCAATATTAACTATTAGCTACCTTACACAAACATCGATTTCCCTCCTTTTAGACTTGGTTAAATGGCATGGCCATGATCAGCAATTAGTTATCACGCCTATGATCAGTTATGATCGACCTTAATGACCAATATTCAAGACCAGCAGAGAGATACAAAATGACTCAACCTATTGTTACAAAAAAACAGCTGATTGATACCCTGACCCTATGGGAACAAAGCAAAATTGATAATGAACAACTTCAAGACTGGATGGTGACACACTTTGATCCACCAGAAACCTTGATTGGTGAAGATGAAGCAGAGCTAGTACAGGAAGCAATGCATATCATTATGAATGAGTATGAATTAGCGAAGCTTGATAAATTTAAACCAGAGGGATATAACTTTGCGATGCAATTTTTACAATGCACAGAGGAAAATTTTGTGCAATTAAGAAAGCAGTTCATCCACCAAGGTTTTAGTGACTAACTTCTATAAGATTTAGCTATTCCTTTATTATATCAACTTGCAATTTCAGACCAGCTGCAAGTTGATAACTTCGTATACTTTGATCTACAGATAATTTGATCAATAGTTTCATTGAGCACTGAAGTCAAATATTCAACTTATTTAAATCGATTTTGCATTATAAAGTTAATATTAGAGAGTAAGTAATAGGCAAATTAAAGCTGGAATATATAAAGTTTGGAACTTATATAAGTGAAATAGGTAAGCCCTCTATTACCCGCTAACTAATAACTTATAACCTTATAACCTTATAACCTTATAACCTTATAACCTTATAACCTTATAACCTACCAACCAATTACCCACTAAGCATTAAAACCAGCGATAATTAAGCTTAATTGCACCTGATATGTGCGTTAACATTTATAAGCGACGGGAAAAAAACTTTAAAGATCAATGTGCATTTTATAATAGGGTACGTTTTTTTTAAAGAATACATCACCACTTTGGGTACAACCAAAGCGCTGATAAAATGGTAATGCAGAGGCTCTTGCGTCAAACCATAAATAGTTTATATCCACCATTTTTAATGATTCAATCAGGTGATTTAACATTAATGAACCGATCCCCCTTCCTTGATAAGATTCAAGCGTTGCAAACTTCCTCAATCTCGCTCTATTTTTTTCAAGGTAAAGTGAAGCTACACAAATTATCTGCTCATTTAATATCACGCCAAAATGTAATGCTTCTGCATCACCTTCTACCTGACAGAATTCAGGTGATTCGTTAGGCCATAGCACCTGATGTCGAACAGGGATTGTTTGTTGCCAGCTTAACTTGATAACTTGAGGATTGAATATATTTTCCATCTTAATTTTTCGAAATAGTTATTTGTGAATAAGTTACTTAAAGACTAGTTACTAGCGGAGTCATTACTTTCAAAGCCGATACTTTATAAAATAATCACTTGTAAAATAGTTACTTGTAAAATGAAACTTACTGATCATTTACGTTAGTGGCTTTATCACATTGACAACGCCAACAAATATCAAAAGAAGATGCATTGGTTTCATTACAATTTTTACAAACCCAATCGGCTCCTGATTTTTCAGACTGTGATTCATTGGCAATAGCTTCTGCTTGTTCAAAATCAGCATCATCAAACACCCAAACTTCAGGCCAACAATCGAATGCGGCAGTCTCACCTAAGGCACCCTGTGCAAATTCATTTTTGATAAATACTTGGATCGATTGAGCTTCAATTAAGTTTTTTACGTTATTAACAATAAAGTGGTTTTCATTACTGAATACTAATTTCATTTTTTATACTCATCATTTTATAGTTCAGATTACCAACCATATTTATTGAATCTAGGCTCATTTATCGATGATTAAACAGGCAGTGATTATTAATCTTTGTATAACCAAAGCTTCCAATAAGTAATCAGCCAACTAAATTTAACCTAATAATTTTAATTGGCTCACTAATTTTCAAAGCAATTAATTAATCAACAAATATTTCCATTTCTTCACCAATTTGCTTACGCATATCCATTAGTTTCATGGCGGTATCATGCTGCTTAATATCAGCTTCTGTTTCTGGTATCCATTGTGGTACTTGCTCTGATTGACCATTCTGATCAACAGCAACCATGATCACAATACAATGTGTAGTTGTTCGCTTGTTAAGAGACTTTGGATCACAAGCATTCACTTCTAACGCAATGTGCATCGATGATTTACCGGTGTAAATTACCTTTGCAAGTACTTCTACCAAGCTGCCAACATGAATTGGCGCCACAAAACGAATACCACCCGCGTATGCAGTAACACAATAACGACCACTCCACCCTGCCGCACAGGCATAAGCTGCTAGATCGATCCATTTCATAACAGCACCACCGTGAACTTTGCCTCCAAAGTTAACATCTTGTGTTTCAGCTAAAAATCGAAGGGTAATATCGCGTTGCGGTTTTTTCATAGGTATTCTCTAAATAGGGTAAGTTAAATGAGTTTATAGTCTAGATGAATTTATCGTCTAAATAACCTGTTAGCAAATAATTAATTATGCTATTCATCAATAATTAGTAATATGACTCGCTTATAAGAGAAGATTATTAGTAGAATCGGCATTGATTCTTAAATTGATGAATAAAGTACTAAGATATAGTTACTTCATATAGTCGATTTAGCCCCCTTCTTATCCATCAAATTTGTAACTTCACATATTATTTCCACGGTAAAAAATTACTCACCACTTTTGTTGATTTCAAGATTAAGTTAATCACTTATTATTTGAATCTTAGTTTTTCTCAGGCACATCGTTTAAACTTTTCAAAACTAAACAATCTTCAGCATCTTCACCTGCACAATTATCAATCATGGTTAATAACTCTTCCTCTAACGCCTTTAACTGCTCAATTCTTTTTCTCACATCAGTTAAGTGATGTTGCGCGACTTGATGTGCTTGGTGAGGGTCATGGCGTTTACAGTCTTGCAAATGGATCAATTGTTTAATTTCATCGAGGCTAAAACCTAATGCACGGCTGTGGCGAATAAAATGTAATCGTTGGCATTGTGAACTTGTATATTGCCGTTGATTACCAGCACTGCGCATTGCTTTATCTAACAACCCAATCTCTTCGTAATAACGAATGGTGGGTATTTTACATTGTGTTTTTTTACTTAATTGTCCAATCGTATAAATCATTAGATACCTATATTTTTTAAAATAACTAAATAAAATGCTTGAACCTCTAGTTACTAGAGCTTATATATTAAATTCATAAAATCATTTTACAATCTAAAAGGGTTATTTTATGGCAGGATGTTGCAATCATAAGGCAGATTTTACAGGTATGGATCCCGCTTATAAACGAATATTAGTGGCGGTGATCCTTATTAACGCAATCATGTTTTTTGTGGAAATGTTTGCGGGAGTAAAATCAAACTCTCAAGCACTACAGGCTGATGCCTTGGATTTTCTAGGTGATACGCTAACCTACGGTATTAGCTTATGGGTGATCGGCAAATCATTATCTTTACGTAGTCGTGTTGCATGGTTAAAAGGCGTTAGCTTATTAGCCATGGCAATATGGGTTTTATCATCCACATTGTATAAATTTTGGTTCATAGAAACCCCCGATGCAAGCATTATGGGCAGCATCGCTATTCTCGCTTTTATCGCGAATGTGGTCAGTGTTTTATTACTCATGAAATATAAAGATGGAGATGCCAATATACGCTCTGTTTGGTTATGCAGCCGTAACGATGCAATTGGTAATTTAGTAGTATTAGTGGCTGCCTCCGGTGTATGGGTCACAGAAAGTGCGCTACCAGACTTAATCGTTGCTGCATTTTTAGCGACTTTATTTTTAAGTTCAGCAAAGCAAATCATTCAACAAGCTAATAGCGAGAAAAAACAACAGGCGGATGCCAAGCATCATCAACATTAACCACTTCTAAAATAAGAAATGTACCAACTTTTCTCATTCACTATTGAGCAGTTTTAGCTGAATGAGAAAATATATACCCAAATTAATGAATAACTTACCCCCACTTCAGAAATATTTAACATGCACTTATGATCGTAATTTGCCACAATCAATTATCACTTTTTTGAAGAGAGCACTTATGATCCCTATTTTATATTCATTTCGTCGCTGTCCTTATGCCATGCGCGCAAGGTTAGCTATTGCGATTAGTGAGCAAAAGGTACAATTAAGAGAAATCGTATTAAAACATAAGCCACCAGCTCTACTGGCTATTTCTCCAAATAAAACAATTCCTGTGTTACAGATTGATCAAAATCAGGTGTTGATTGAAAGTTTGGAGATAATGGTCTGGGCACTCTCTAAGCATGATCCTGAACGTTGGTTAACGGATCAATTACCGCAGATGCTAACTTTAATCGATAGCAACGATTATGAATTTAAACCATGGTTAGATAAATATAAATATGCCGATAGACATCCAGAACAAAGTGAAGCTTATTATCGTGAGCAAGCTGAAGATTTTATAATGGAGTTAGAGCTACGATTAAATCGTCAACCTTACCTTTTTGCCGAACATATCACGCTTGCCGATATGGCTATTTTTCCTTTTATTAGACAATTTGCCAGCGTCGATAAAACTTGGTTTGAACAAAGTCCGTATCCTCAAGTCAAACAATGGTTAGCAGGTTTAATGGGTAGCGATTTATTTAATGCTTGCATGAAAAAACACCAGACGTGGTTAGATTCAGGTAAAGCAGTTGAATTTCCTTAACCATTATTTGACTTAATTTGAACGCTTAAATATCACAAATTTTATGTCGCGAAAAAACACCACACAGTTTAAAAATAACTTATTGTTTTATTTATGAAATTTATCAGTCCACAATCCGTTCTTTAGTAATAAGAAAAGTAAACGATTAGTGGTGATAGTATTCTTCTTAACGTTTTTTTAACCCAAGGTTAACTACTCTCAATGATTGATTTTATGGACAAGGTTTTAAAATGAGCAACTCACTCACAACATATAATAAACTAGCCAAGCTATTACATTGGTTTTCAGCCATTATGGTCATTGGATTATTTGCAGCAGGTTACTGGATGGTAGACCTTAGCTATTATAGTGAATGGTATCAAAAGGCACCACATTGGCATAAATCATTTGGTTTATGCTTTGTGGTGATCACCTTAGGACGATTGATATGGAAGTTAATATCGAATGCACCTAAAATTGAAGGTTCAGCTTTTGAAAAAAAAGCCGCAACCTACGCACATTATTTGATATACGTATTGTTATTCACCATGTTTTTATCTGGCTATTTAATATCTACAGCAGATGGGCGTGGTATCGCCGTCTTTAATTGGTTCGAAGTGCCTGGATTAGGCTCATTTATTGAAAACCAAGAAGATCTTGCAGGGCAAGTCCATGAATATGCAGCTTATATATTAATCGGTTTATCAGGCTTACATGCGCTTGCTGCTTTGAAACACCATTTCATTGATAAAGATAATACACTGAAAAAAATGCTTTAGTTATTTCAAACCCAGTTCTACGTTAAATTTACTCAACAAGGAAAACACCATGAAAAAAGTACTCATCGCGTCAGCTTTAAGCGCAGCAATAGCTTTACCAATGAGCGCAATCGCAGCAGATTATAAAGTAGATACAACCCATGCTTTCGTTAACTTTAAAGTTAGTCATTTAGGTTACAGCTTTATTCAAGGACGCTTTAATAAATTTGAAGGACAGTTCAGCTACGATGACAAAAATGTAGCTGCGTCTAAAGTCTCTATTAACCTTGATACAACTAGCTTAGATACAAACCATGCAGAGCGTGATAAGCATCTTAAAAGTGATGACTACATTAACGCGGGTAAATTCTCTACGGCAAAATTTGTTAGTACAAGCGTTGCTGAAACAGCTGATGGCGGTTTAACAATTACTGGAGATATGACTTTCCATGGAGTGACTAAACCGGTTGTTGTTGATGCTAAAGTGATCGGGCAAGGCGACGACCCATGGGGCAATTACCGTACGGGTTTAGAAGGAACAACACGCTTAGAATTAGCTGATTTTGGTATGAATGTACAAGGTGCATCAACTTACGTTGATTTGGATATCGTTTTAGAAGGTATTCGTCAGTAATATAACAATAGATTCAAATCTTAATAAGTTAATAAAAAGAGCAGCAGAAAGCTTTCTGTTGCTCTTTTTATATATTGTTTTTTAATAACCACTTTCTACATCTAAAAAATATATTGACTGTTTATTAGCGACATCTGTTATCCAGATAAATGCTTAGCTACTTTCAGCTTTCCCGCTGTCCTTACTCAATGGTATTGAACGATATAATTTGACTATATTATTTGACTATATTATTTGACTATATAATTTGACTATAATATTTGACCTTGATCCTTTCTAGCGCCTTTATATTTTCTGTTACAACCACTTGTTACAATAACTTAGTGGTATTTTTCAGCATAAAAACACGTTACACTTTTTGTGTACTTAGCAAACAACGGTGGAAATATGAGTTTAGAAAAAAATACCGCTATAGATAAAAATACTATTTCAAATAAAGTTGATGCTAACAGTCATCAGTTAACTTCACCGCTTTGCGTTTCTGAGCAATGGCTTGAACGTTTAATTGAAGAACCCAATAAAAAAAGACGTTTAGACCAACGCACTCCCTTTCAACGAGATAAAGCGCGCGTGCTACATTCTGCTGCTTTTCGTCGTTTACAATCTAAAACCCAAATTCATAATAATGGTCTCAGTGATTTTTATCGAACTCGCTTAACACACTCCTTAGAAGTCGCACAAATAGGCACTGGTATTGTTGCTAATTTAAAAATTATTCAACCACAGTTTGAAGATATTTTACCCGGCAATAACTTAATCGAAACTATCTGCTTAAGCCATGATATTGGGCACCCACCATTCGGTCATGGCGGAGAAACCGCACTTAATTATATGATGATTAAACACGGTGGATTTGAAGGTAACGGTCAAACCTTTAGAATATTAACTCAACTTGAACAATACACTGAGCATAATGGCATGAATTTGACGCGTCGTAGTTTGTTAGGTTTATTAAAGTATCCCGTTTGCTTGAGCGAAATTAGCACCTCCTATCCAGTGGATAATAGCCGTAACTTTCGCCAATTAAAAACCGAAGAATGGATGCCAGCTAAAGGTATTTATGACCACGATAAAGCACTGTTAGAGTCTGTTCTTGCTCCTTTATGCAGTAGTGATCGACTTTTATTTGGCAGTAAAAGAACACCTGTTAATGATTCAAAACAGCACCATAAATCTAAGTACAAATCATTAGATTGTTCAATAATGGAAATTGCAGATGATATTGCCTATGGCGTACATGACCTTGAAGATGCAATTGCAATGGGCATTATTAATAAACCATTATGGCAAGAAAAGGTACTCAACCAGTTATCCTCCATCGAAGATTTTTGTTTGCGCGATAACCTGCAAGAGATCACTGAGAATCTATTTTCATTGCAACACTTTAAACGTAAAGATGCGATTGGTGCTTTAGTTAATGCCTTGATCACATCAATCAGTATTCAGCGTGTTAATAAACAATTTATCGAGCCCTTATTAGCCTACAACGCCTACTTAGATCCAGCGATGTTTAAAGCATTAGAGATACTAAAAGGCTTTGTTTTAAACTATGTGATTAAAAGTCCAGATTTACAAATATTAGAATATCGTGGTCAGCAAATTGTGATGGAACTATTTGAAGCATTTAAGGCAGGACCGTTACGCTTTTTACCTGAACGAGCAAAACAACTATGGAAAGCTCAAGATGGCGATACATCACGTGAACAACGAGTTATCGCAGATTATATATCTAGCTTAACGGATAACCATGCGCTGCGTTTACATGCCAGCTTGTTTAGTAGCAATCAAACCGCTCCAATGATTGGCGAACATGCTTTTTAATCGAGAAGAATCGTTTTCGCCCCGAAACGACACAGGAGGCTAACGCGAAAACGCCCCTATTGCGAGTTACAGAATTGAAATCAGTAGTCAATATTATCTAGTCTCAACAGCCAGGAAAGCAAACAAAAAACCACTTTCTCATCACCGGTGTTTTTCAAGACATTTAAAATGAAAATTTTTATAAAACAATCACTAACAATAGGTTGTTCACTCATTATTTTTGCTTCTAAACAAATTTCGCCAAGCATTAGGTGTTGTATCAAATCGCTGTTTAAAGTGTTTACGAAATATTTGTTCTGAGCTAAACCCTGCTTGTTCTGATATATGAGTAATAGATAAGGCTGTTGACTCTAGTAACTCTTGACTACGATTTAGCCGTAAATTATTCAGCCATCGTTTGAAGCTTATTCCTTGGTTAGCTTTAAAGTAACGACTAAAGCTTCGAATACTCATTGCACAATATGAAGCCACCCATTCTATTGAGTAATCATCAGTTAAGTTTGTCTGGATGTATTCTATTAATTTAACTAAGCGCTCATCACTCCCTCGTTCAATGGCCGGGTGTTCAATGTATTGGTTTTGACCACCATCCCTTTCGGGTGATGAAACCATCATCCTAGCTATGTGATTTGATTTTTTTATACCGTAAAAATATTTAACGATATATAAACAACAGTCTATCGCAGCGGCACTGCCAGCAGAGGTAATAATATTGTCCTGCACTATAAATAATGGGTTACTTTCAAATTGAACTTGAGGAAACTTTAATGGAAAATCTTCGCTCATTTTCCAGTGAGTTGTTGCACGCTTTTTAGTTAATAGACCTGAATAACCAAGCGCATAAGCCCCCAAACATAAACCGACTACCATTTTATTATTTCTAGAGAGGTTTGTTATGAGATTAATAAGTCTTGTACTAGGTCGAATTTCAGGCTCCCAACTGGGAAAGATAACTATATCAGCATGTTGAATAATGGAAAAATCCTCTTCAACAATGAAACTAAGACCATTAGCGAAACTTAATTGCCCTTTCTGTTCTGCACATATTTTTACGTCAAATAATTTTTCACTATTTAGTGCCGCATCGTTGAAAATAGCCGTAGGGACAGATAAGTGAAACATGCTAATTCTATTGAAAACCACTATCACCACGTTGATCATATAGACTGGCCTAAAAGTAATGTTATGTGTCATTTTGACCATTATAGCCTTAACTAAAAGACTTTAAACTTACTTCATTGAATTAATAGAGGTGTAACAATGAACGTTGTAATGAGCTATTCGCTGGCAGATGAGATTTTAGAAACGTATAAACCTGTCATAAAAAATGACTTTAATGGCTATCGTAACCATGTGACCCGAATGCTAAATTTTTGCCATTATTTAATGCCAGATATAACAATGGAAGATAGTAAAAAAATACAAATTGCGGCGGCCTTTCATGATATTGCATTATGGACGCATAACAGGGTTGACTATTTAGTCCCATCATATCAAGGCTGTCATCAATATCTTGAAAATGAAGGCTTAGAGGATTGGAAGGAAGAGATTCAAATTATCATTGATATGCACCATTTACTCTTTACTTATAAAGGGCCGTATGAAAAGTTAGCTGAAGTATTTAGAAAAGCCGATTTAATTGATTTCTCATTGGGTCTCGTTAAAAATCGTATCCACAAGGCTTTTATCAAGCAGGTACGAAATGCAATACCCAATGCAGGGTTTCATAAGACATTAATGCGATTTACCGTGGTTCAACTTAGTCGTAACCCGCTCAATCCAGTGCCCATGATGCGCTTTAAAAATATCTATAAAAAATAATATTCGAGCAAAAGTTTGTGTTTCAAAACCCAATGGACGGTCGCTCAAAGCGGATGTGAAGGTCACTGAGTAGCAAGCTTCCTCCCCTTTGTGCAAAAGCGATCATCTTAGGAAAGCTTATTTATGACAGCAATGTGATCATAGCAGAGGTTTATAGCGGCTTATTAATGTTAACCACTAATACAAAGAACATTAGTTTATTTTTCTAAGGTGGTTTGTGTCCCTTTGCGAGTTATGAATCTAAAGCACTATCGCCCCCATTGCGACTTATATCAGAACCTAATTACTAAAGAATGCAAAATGAAAGACTTGACCCCAGTCACTTTATGCCGTATATCAGTTATAATGCATTTTATATTAGAAACTGAGTGTTTTTATCAAAAAAATATAGACATATATTCTATAAAATTAATGAGGTAAACATGAAAATAAAATTTTTAACTCTAATAGTCGCAGCAATTCCACTATTGATGGCTAATACTGTTGCCCAAGGTGCTGATAACAAGGATGAAGTTAACGCATCCACGTCATCAAAACCATCAACATTCCGCACTGCGGGTAAAGCAAACATGCAAGATATTAGTATAATAAAACCTCAGGATAAAAAGAAAATATCAACAAAAGCAGGCAGCGGCGGCGGTGCAGGTAAAGCAAACATGCAAGATATTAGTATAATAAAACCTCAAGATAAAAAGAAAATATAAACAAAAGCAGGCAGCGCCGGTGCAGGTAAAGCTAATTTTCGAGAAATTAACATGGATAAATAGCACTAGATTTCCCCGCTTAAAAGGACGCCTTTTCTAAAAAGAAGAGGTGTCACTTACCATGATATACAAAGCTAGACAATACCTGACAATATTTTTTACAAAAAGCACTTATGCACGACGAACACAACGAAATATATAGTGGTAATAAGGTGTATCTGATAACGCCACTTGATAAAATTAGGGTCTGGTCTTTCATTTTGCATTTATGACTATTACTTGTTATCAGTCGATATAATTCGACTTACTAATGAATAATGTATTTTGAAATAAATGCCGATTTCTTTCATTGTATATCCACCTGACTGGTAAGCTTTTATAATCGCTTCATTGCGAGTATTGGATTGGTCTTGGTAACTTTTTAACGTCAGTGGCGACATAGAACGTTGTTTAAACGGGATTTCAGATACATCCCCTTCAAGTAACTCTTTTAATAATTGATGTTTTTCTACAAAGGCATCATCACCTAAATATATTTGATGCTGTAAATCATCCCAGATGGTTTTATTCACCCTCTCTCCTACAAAGTGAATATATTCTGCAATCGCTACTGACCGATTTTTATCAAAATAATTTAACAATGCATCCGTTGCTAACCAGTTTGGGGAGGCTTGTTTTCCAACCATACAATGCCAACTACTCCACAACCATTCATCAGGCGTATCAACCATTTCTGCACGCACAGGATTTAAAACAATATAACGGCAGAGTTCTAATAAATAAGCATCCTTATCAACCAGAATAGCTTTATAGCGCCCTTAAAAAAGGTGCCCTACTCGACCGTGCTTTCTATTAATTGATTGCGTAAATACACCGTTTAACTGGCGCATTCCTTTACTCAAATTAGCATCGGGAGTCTCAACAAGTAGGTGGTAGTGGTTATCCATTAAACAATAAGCATGAATAACCCAGTTAAAACGTGAACAAAGGGTATTTAATAAATTAAGGAATATCTCGAAATCACTGTCTTCCAGGTAAATAGCCTTTCTTTCATTACCACGCGATGTAACATGATAAAGCGCACCTGAAAATTCTAAACGTAAAGGACGACTCATAAATACCCCTATAAATTAACAGTCACATCGCAAATATAGGCTAAATAATCAACAAATTCAAAATGAAAGACCTGACCCCATTGTGCACCATTGTGCATTAATTACACATACAAACTTACCGGAACACTTTGGGAAGGTCGTTTCAAGTATTGCTTAGTGCAAACCGAAGAATATTTAATCCAACTATATCGTTATATTGAACTCAACCCTGTGAGAGCCAATATGGTTAATGACCCTGCCGAATAGGTATGGTCAAGCTATCAAATCAACGCCCTAGGTAAAACCTCTCAGCTTTGTACTCCACATCAGGTTTACTTCAATAAGCAACGACTCTCAAGCAAGGCAATCATCTTACCGAGCCCTATTTCAACATCAATTAGATGCAAAAATGATTAACGATATTCGTCAAGCAACCAATATAGGCATGGTAATCGGCAGCGACATATTTAAAGACTAAATAGAAAAAATAACGGGTAAAAGTATGCACTCAAAGAAAATGGGACGCCCTTTTAAGGTAATAGAATAAAGTTTACTTTGCCCCTACTTATTTACACTCCTCACCAATAAAACCTAACATACCCGAGAAAAACCTAAGTGATTTTTAACAAGTAATGAAACCATTTATGTCTTATTTTTGGCGTAACATCATGCGTTGCATGGAATTATATATTCAATTATTTCAAATATTAAAAAAACTAAAATTGCACTTATTATGCGAATCTAGGAAGTAATTGGTTACACGAAATAATAAAAAATAAACTGAGATACTATAATACAGAAATAACTATTTTTCTCGTTCCCATGGTCTCCGTGGAAATTTTTTGCCGATTCATTAATTGAATATACTCTCATTCTCATGGTCTCCGCTGTCTCTTATGCACAATTATGAATCAACCAAGATCGAGTCCTTTTCTTCGTGCCCTCAGTGAAGCGAAGCGTCTTCGCGATGAGTTTGGTATTTTTTTTGAGAAACGAGAATCAATGGGGTCGTGTCTTGCCTTTTGCTACTTACGCTCTCTATTGGGAGAAAGCGAGCGTAAATATGGTGATCTCAATAAATAAATAATGCAAAATTTCTAAGTAGCAATGTTCTCCTCTCCGCCTTACAAAGCTAACTCACTAACGCCCCCCCCGTAGCTAGTTTTATTTCATGCCAACAACACAAGAAAATAAGCAACATTGTCACTTTTATTGGTAAAGACTATGCTCATTTAATGATCTATTGATAGCAATTATTTCGGTTTACCGTCATGTTGCTCTTTATTCTTTTGCATTTTTTCCTTTTCTCTTTAGGCACCGTCCTCTCGGTTCGTCGCCCTCATGGAGCACGACTTCTGAATGCAGAAACTGTGCAGCCTCTGCAGAACCCTTAACTTTAATAGCACTGCGCTCTAACATTTCTGCTTCAAACCCAGTCAATACACTTTCCCTCACGCCTGCTTTTCGCCATTTCGATAAGGGTCTACACCCTTTTTTGATCCCCCTAGCCAGTGCCAGCGCATCCAGCAAAGCTTGATTTGCACCCTGCCCTTTGAATGGACTCATCGGGTGAGCCGCATCTCCGATCAAGGTCACCTTATCCCCTTTCGCCAATAAGTCAGCCTCGATTGGTGCTCGATCATAAACGGGATAACCAGAAATCTGATTTACCCGCGTCGCTGTTAAAATCTGGGGAATAGGATCGTGCCACTGACATCGCCGACATGCTTCTTCCTTGAGTGCTTGAGTTCCTTGAGCACTCAACGCCTTAGCCTCTTTTTCTGACAGTGGGAAGCTCAGCTGCCACATCACCGAGTTTGATGTATAAGGCATCATATAGATCCGCTCATTACCATTGGCTGTTTGGAATACCGTGGCCGAATCCAGCAAAGCACTATCAATACCTTCTCCCGCACCTTCAATATCAGCCAAAGGACAAATCCCTAAAATCACAATACAACCTAAGTAACATAATGGGGAAACCTCCTCACCAATCAACAACCTGCGCACCGAACTACGAATGCCATCCGCCCCCACAACAAGATCCGCATTGGCGAGCTTCATCTGCCCATTTACTTGAAAGCTCAAATCCACACCTTCGTCTTGACGTTCTGTAAAATCCACCAAATGGTGCCCCCACTGCACCGCATCATCTCCACCTAACTGCTCAAGCAGAGCCAAGCGCAACGACTGCCTGGCTATATGCACATTGGTGCGCTTCGGTGAAGTTTTCTCATCTGACAGCCCCAATTTTCTTTTTCCCCATTCACCGACCACTTTGCCTTCTATCGTATGAACCACATGTCGAGTTGAAATGACTCCCTCTTCTAACGATAAAATCCCCAATCCATCGATCGCTCTAGCCGCTTGTTGCAGCGTGAGCCCATAGCCCTGAGAACGAGTATCGAAGGCGCTATCACGTTCATAAAGAGTAAAAGGAATTCTACGGTGCAAACAAGCTACGGCAAGAGCCACCCCGCCCATTCCCGCGCCAATAATGGCAAGGTGTGGGTAGTTTTCTTTATCAGCTAAAGGAAGAGTCGCAGAATGAATCAACCCTGATCCTTTACAGTTCACGCATGTATCGCGGTGACTCTTAGGACGAACGGGTGCTGCCCCTTGGCTGTTGGTTTTTTCAAATTGCGCTAACTCGCTCTGGTAGCGGAGTCTCACTTTCTTGCGCAGCCCCTTACTTTTTGTGCCACATCCCTGACATTCAGGACAAATAGTCCAGTTATCATCTTCATTTCTCATCAATTCTACCCACTCTTTATTTAATTCCCTTCAATAAGAAAAATATCAGCCGATACGACTGACGTTGAGGCTAGCTGTTAATTTAAGTCAGTTGTAATAAATGGGGTCAGAGTAAACTTAAATTTATCAGCTATACTCTCTAGTTCAAGTCATTTTAACAGGGAAGTTGCACATGCCAAGATCCCAAAGAATTTGCCCCATCGGTATTCCTCAACACGTTATTCAACGAGGTAATAATCGCCACCTTTGCTTCACGTCTGAACAAGACTTTAAAGCATATGCTAGATGGCTAAAAGAGCATTCACGTAAATTTAATGTTGAAATTCACGCGTGGGTATTGATGACAAATCATGTTCATTTGCTTTTTACTCCTTAAAAAAGCCAATGCTGTTAGCCTTATGATGCAATCACTTGGTAGACAATATGTCAGATATTTTAATTACACATACAAACGTACCAGAACACTTTGGGAACGTCGTTTCAAATCTTGTTTAGTGCAAACCGAAGAATACTTAATCCAACTATATCGTTATATTGAACTCAACCCTGTGAGAGCAATATGGTTAATGCCCCTGCCCAATACGTATGGTCAAGCTATCAAATCAACGCCCTAGGTAAAACCTCTCAGCTTTGTACTCCACATCAGGTTTACTTCAATAAGCAACGACTCTCAAGCAAGGCAATCATCTTACCGAGCCCTATTTCAACATCAATTAGATGCAAAAATGATTAACGATATTCGTCAAGCAACCAATAAAGGCATGGTAATCGGCAGCGACACATTTAAAGACCAAATAGAAAAACTAACGGGTAACATCATGCATCCAAAGAAAATGGGACGCCCTTTTAAGATAATAAAATAAAGTTTACTCTGACCCCATTTATTTTATGGCTCAACTTGAAGCATAGATATCACCCAACGTTGCAACGCATCTTCACTGTAGCGCGGATGCCAAGCAGCGATAACATCGAATTTATCGGGAGACTC